>CAJQLI010000115.1 GCA_905479125.1 uncultured Alphaproteobacteria bacterium
CCAAAAGCGGTGCTGACCTATTGTCCGTCCTGTCATGCGCATATGGACAATACGCTAATCGAATCCGGTCTGACGACCGAAGCACCCTATCTGCATGTCACCGAATTTATCGTCGATAATCTCGACCGGCTGAATTTCCGTAACCGGGTTGAACGCCGGGTGATGTTTCATGCCCATGGCGATAACGACCAGGCGGAACGGGATTCGCGGTTTGCCCGCGCTATTCTGGGTGCGATCCCCGGGCTGGAGGTGGTAGATGCATCCGGCGGGCCCGAGTGGGGGCATGATTGCGGCAGCCTGCAGATCGGCCTCGTCGGGGCGGAAAAGCATGCTTCCCTGGTTAAAGACCTGTTCGTGTCCGCGAAGCGTGAGAAAGTAGATGCCGTCACCGCGCTCTATCATTCCTGCTATCGCAACCTGTGCCCGCAGGAAGAAACCCATGGGGTAGAGGTCGTTCACTACACCGACCTCGTCGCCGAGGCGTTAGGTCTGCCGAAGCACGACGAGGCATATAAGCGATTTTACAAAGCATCAGACCCGGCGGGGGCCTTTGACGAGCTGGCGCAGCGGGCTGAGGCACGCGGACTGAAACCGGCACGCCTGCGCAAGACGCTGGACGTGCATTTCGGGGCCAAGTAGCGTCGGGTTTTGCCGGTTCGGCACCAGCACGATACAGGATCACATGCGCGTACTCGTCATTTATGCCCATCCCGACCCCGACAGCCTGAACGGGGCCATTCACCGCGAAATCCTGACCGCCTTGTCGGCGGCCGGGCATGAGGTCGATGATATCGATCTGTATGCGGAGGGGTTCGACCCGGTACTCAGCGCCGAGGAACGGCGTGATTATTTTGAACCCGATCTGAACCGGGCACGCGTCGCGGATTATGCGGCCCGGATCGAGGCCGCCGAGGGGCTGGTGTTCTGCTTTCCGACATGGTGTCTCGGACCGCCGGCAATCCTCAAGGGATTTTTCGACCGCGTCATGGTGCCGGGAGTGTCATTCCGGCTGGAAGAAGACGGGTCCCTGTCACCCAATCTGCAGCATATCAAGCGGGTGGCGGCGGTTGTCACCTATGGTCGAAGCCGGGGGATTCTCTGGTGGTTCGGTGATCCGCCGCGTCGGATGATGACGCGTTATATACGCTGGTTTGTGTCCCGGAATGCGCGCATCCGTTACCTCGGTTTTTACGATCTCCACAAACCCGACCGCGCCCGAAGCGAAAAGTTTCTAAAACGTGTCGCGAAGGCAATGTCGGGTTTCTGACGGGCGGTCTAGCCCGTAATCGAGGCTTGGGGCAGGTCGATCATCGCTTCTGTTTTGCCGTGTGGTGCCGGGCGTCCGCTCTCATCGACGAGTACAAAGACGATTTTTTCGACCGCCGTGATGGTTTTCTTCGTTCGCCGGTTTCTGACGACGCAGTGCAGGGTGAGGGATGTTCGTCCGAATGCCACGGTTTCCATCCCGATCTCGATCACGTCCCCCTGTCGGCCGGTCGCGACGAAATTTATCTCCGACATTGTCCGGGTGACGATCGATTCACTCTCCAGCTGGCACGACGCGTAGATAAAGGCTTCCTCGTCGATCCAGCCAAGAACGCGGCCGCCGAAGAGCGAGCCGTTCGAGTTAAGGTCGCGCGCGGCGATCATTTTGCGTGTTCTGAACTGCATGTCCATCAAGCTCCCTCAAAGATGCCCCGAAGGGCGATGACAGACATTTCCTTCCCGTGAATGCGTCGCCCTGCGTGCGCATGGTTTGTTGCCGCAGGGTCTCGTGGTCAGTCGCGGTTACGCCAGCTTGTTTGTCCTGCCGTCGAACCCGGCTGGATGACGTACAGAACCATCAGGCAGTTGCGCCCGGCTTGATCGAGTACGACCGGACTTTTGCCGGCAGGCTGCGGATTTTGCGGAATATGCTGCAGATGAAGGGAAGCACCAGTCGTGCTGCATCTGCGACGGCTTCTGCGCGAATAACCTGAGCGTTATGGCGATGGAATTCGACCTGCTCGGGGGTCGGCCAGCTCTCGTCAACGCTGTGGTTGAGGGGGGCGCGGTTATTGCGAAGCCAGGTGTTTTCGTTCTCTGTGTAGGGCCACATGTAAAAAGACCTCCGTCATGGGTTGATCGGTGCCTCTTCCCTATTTGATGCCACTATCTTATTAAATGTTGCAGTGCACAACGGTTATATTGTGAGTTTTCAATCATCGTCAAGCAATTATGTTGCATTGCAATATAGTGTCTTGGTGAGGCGTATTGGTGATATTTTGTTTCGATTGCGGGCACTGAAACGAAACGTCCAGCGTATGCGTTCGTCGGACATTTGCGGGACTCAGCGCGACTCCCCGTGCGGACGGTCGAAAATCCGTTTGAATGATTGTTCCCGAAGGTCGCGTTTGAGCACTTTGCCGAAATGGCTTCGGGGGAGGGCATCGACAAAGGCGATCTTCCGCGGGACCTTGAACCCGGCAAGCCGGTCCCTGCCGAACAGAAACAGATCGTTGGCAAGGTCTTTATCTGCGGGACCCTGGTCTGTACTCGCCTCAGTCTTCGGGGCGATTCTGACCGCAACCAGCAGGATGGCCTCGCCCCAGTGCGTATCTTCAACGCCCACGGCGGCACAATCCCGGATATCCGGGCATTCGGCATAGACGGTTTCGACCTCGACCGAAGGCACGGATTCGCCGCCGGTAATGATGACGTCTTTCGAGCGGTCGACAATGCTGATCCGCCCATCCCCGTCCATCACGCCGATATCGCCGGTGAAACACCATTCCAGCCCTTCCGGGTCGTTCCGACGCAGGCGCCAGGTGGCGGCAGTCGCTTCTGCATTGCGGTGATAGCCGAGGGCGGTATTGAAATTGCGCATGGCTATGTGACCGGGTTGTCCGCGCGTCACGGGGCGGTCGTCATCGTCCAGGATCAACACCCGTGTATCGATGTGGGGTGCGCCGATACTGTCCGGATGGCTGAGCAGTTCGCCCGGGCTCTGGGTCGCCATATTGAGACTTTCGCTCAGCCCTGCTGCCGCCATGATGTCGGCTTGTGGAAACATCTCGGTCAGTTTGCGGCGCAGCGGTGCGGGCGTCGGTGCGGCGGTAGTCACCACCGTTCGGGGCGCGGTCAGGGGTATGCCGTCCCAGGCGTCGTGTATCGGGTTAATCAGGGCGGGTACCAGTGGCAGGTATTCAATACCGCGCGTCCTGATCTCGGCAAGGTACCGCACGGGATCGAACGATGTCGTTGCCGGAAAAACGACCGTGCCACCACGCCACAAAATAGTGAAAAGGCCCCATTCCATGCCGGCGACATGATAGGCTGGCAACACCGATAACGTCTGCCAGAAGCGGCGAATGCCGTATTCGGCGATATCGGCGAGGACGGTGAAAAGCGTGCCGACATGGCTGTGCAGGACGCCCTTGCTTTTGCCCGTCGTTCCGCCGGTTGAAACCAGTCGCCAGGGTTCGTCGAAACATGTTGCCATCGGCATTTCTGTGTCGGTCTGGGCGGCAATGACTGCCTCGTAATCTTGCCAGCCCTCTATGTCTCCCTTGGCGATACGGATGGTCGGTGTGGCCCCGGCAAAGAGACCAGCGAATTCCGCATTGGCGACGATCGCGCGGCAATCGTGGTCGTTGACGTATTCGGTAACCTCGGATCCAAGCAGCCTGACGTTCAACGGCGCAACGATGGCGCCGATCCGCGC
>CAJQLI010000116.1 GCA_905479125.1 uncultured Alphaproteobacteria bacterium
CGGTCCAGCCACGCCAGCTGGACCCTTCGGGAGGTGTGGTCCAAAATGTGAACTTGTGGCCGATTTCCGGTTTGAAGTCGCAGGTGAACAACCACTCGGCAATGGCATCGGCACTGGAAATTGCGTCCCAGACCCTCTCGACCGGATGAGGAAAAGTGCGTTCAAGGTTGAGATCAAGTTTCATGTTTCTGTCTCCGTGTCAGAGTTTGCCTGCTGATCAAGATAGCCACCAAGGCGATCAAGACGGTCTTCCCAGAATTCCCGGTACTGCTCGGTCCAGTCATGCACCTGCTGAAGAGCCGCAGGCTCGGCGTGGTAATACCGGTACTTGCCGCGCGCTTCGCGAGAGACAAGCCCTGCTTCCAGCAGCACCTTCAGATGCTGGGAAATGGCAGCGAGCGAGATGTCAAAATGGGCGCCGAGTTCCTGCACCGGGCGAGGGCCATCCAGCAGCAGATCGAGAAGCGTTCGCCGGTTAGGATCGGCAACCGCCTGGAAAATATCGGGGGTTATGGCTGTCATGTTCATTCATTTAAGTTATTACTTAAATGTTTTTCTGGCAACTCTTTTCTCCGGTGACCGGACAATCACCCTTTCACAGCCCGTCGTTCCCTGATGACCGTGTAGTACGCGCTCGCCGCGATGATGGCCGCGCCCGGCCACACCCAGACAGACGGCACCTGTGCCAGTATCAGGAAGGCAAGGCCGGCCGCGAAGGGCATCTGGAGGTAATGCGCCGGCAGCACAACGCTGGTATCCGCCGCGCGGAAAGCCCTTGCCATGGAATACTGCGACAGCATCGTCAGCAGACCGAGCAGCACAATCAACGGCATGTGATTCCAGCCCGGGGTTGTCCAGTGCACGGCGGCGGGGATCGCGGAAATCGGGATGATCAGGGCGTACATCCAGAACGCAACTGCATCGGGATGGTCCGTGCCCGTCAGTGCCTTGGTGCTCGCATTGGAGATGCCGTAGCCAAATGCCGCAAACAGCCCGGCGAAACTTGCAAACGTAATCTCGGCAAAACCGGGACGGATGATCAACAGCGCGCCCGCAATACCGGCGAGCAGCGCCATCCAGCGATGGAAGCCGACTTTTTCCTTCAGGAAAACGGCCGCGAACAGAACCGTGAATAACGGCGACGCCAGAAGCAATGACGTCACATCCGCTATCTGCACATGCACCACGCCATATACGGTGCACATCATCGCCGCATAGGTCACGGCGGACCGGACAGTGTAAAGCTTCCAGCGCGTCACCCGGATGGCCCGGGGCCGGGTCGCCAGCAACCAGGGTCCCAGAAACAGGCAGGCAATGCAGGACCGCAGGAACGTCAGCTCATAAATGCCGATGTCGTCGGACAGCAGGCGCAGCAAGATATAGCTCACCGCATAGCAGGACGCCGTGAGGGTCATCCAGAGCAACCCGGTTACTGCGGCGGGTGCCCGCGGAGGTGCCTGTTGCGTCATGATTCTTCTTCCTGCGCCCGCGCGTTTACTTTCCGGTTGCGGCTTTCACTCCAGACCGAATAATAACTGCCACCGATAATCAGCGCCGCACCGGGAATGAGCCAGATATCCGGCAGCTGTCCGAACAGGAAGAACCCGAACACCGCCGCGATCGGCAGCTGCAGATAGAATGTCGGCATAACCACAGCCGCCTCGGCAAGCGCCAGGGACCGCGTCATGAAAATCTGCGAATACAGGCTCAATATCGCGAAAACGACGATCAGCAGCCAGAGTGATGGTGTTGGCATGGTCCAGTGATACACGCCGGGTCCGAATGCCAGCGGCAGGTTCAGGGCAAACATATAAAAGACGACGGCGTTTGAATCCTCGGTCTTGGCGAGCACGCGGGTCACCGCCATAGCCCCGCCATAGACAGTCGTCGCATACAGCATGGCAAGCGTTGCAGGGCCGACCTCGGTAAATCCCGGACGGATGATCACGAACGCACCGGCCAGTCCCAGAAACAACGCCGTCAACCGCGCACCGCTAAGCTGCTCGCGCATCCAGAAGGCCAGCACCAGCGCGGCAAATACCGGCATCAGGAATGACAGCGCCGTTGCATCGGCAAGCGCCATTTCGGCGAGCGCGTAAAACCAGCAAAGATTGCCCGTGTAAACGGCCAGCGCGCGAACTCCATAGAGCTTCCAGCGCGATGTCCGCAATACGCGAATCCCCGACCGGAAAACCCAGGGCAACATCACAGCCGTCCCGATAGCGGTCCGGAAAAGCACGAGCTGATAGACGGAGAACGACTCCGTCAGTTCGCGGATAGTGGCGTAGGTCAGCGCATAGGATATCGCCGACATCACCATCAGGATCACAGCCCGGCTGGCATCCGGCAGGGCGGTATAGGCGGCAGCAAGTTTCACGTGATCAGCGCTTTCACCCGACGCCGTATTTCAGGCAGGATTTCGTCATCGAACCATGGGTTCTTTTTCTGCCACCCGGTCGTCCGCCAGCTCGGATGGGGTGTCGGCAGAATATCGGGGCCATAGTCACGCCATGACCGCACCGTTTCGGTCATCGTTTTCCGGCGGCTCTTACCAAGGTAATAGGCCTGCGCGTAGCTCCCGACCAGCAGCGTCAGTTCCACGTTCTCCAATGCGTCGATCACCGGGGCATGCCAAAGCGGGGCGCATTCTTTCCTGGGCGGATAGTCCCCGCCGTTTTCCATGGTCCCGGGATAACAGAACCCGATGGGAATGATCGCAAACCTGGTCTCGTCATAGAACGTGTGATCGTCGACCCCCAGCCAGCCGCGCAGGCGCTTGCCGCTGGGGTCGTCCCACGGCACGCCGCTGCGGTGAACGCGGACGCCCGGCGCCTGGCCGATGATGCAGACGCGCGCCGACGCAGAACCCCGAACCACGGGGCGCGGCCCCATGGGCAGATTTTCTGCGCAATAGGTACAGGCGCGGATTTCGCGAAAAAGCTTTTCGATTGTTTCTGACATCGCAGGCCGGACGGCGGGCACTTTCAGGGCTGTAAACGTGTAGTATACGCCCTATTCACAAAGCGAGGCTATCGCGTGCGCCCAAACCTTTCTGCCGACAGAGTAAATGTCCTGTTCGTCTGCACCGGAAACATCTGCCGGTCCCCTACTGCAGAGGGCGTCTTTCTGCATCTCATCCGGTCACGCAACCTGGAAAGTCGCATTGGCGTGGATTCCGCCGGGACAGGCGCCTGGCACCAGGGCGAAGCCCCGGACCCGAGGTCTCAGGAAACCGCTCTCTCGCGTGGCATCGATATCAGCACGCAGCAGGCCCGCAGAGTTCATACGGACGATTTCCATGAATTCGATCTCATCGTCGCCATGGATTCGAGCCACCTGCACAGCCTGCGCGCTGATTGTCCCAGCACTTATGCCGACCGCCTGCGCCTGTTCATGGAATATGCCCCCGAAACCAGGATCACGGATGTGCCGGACCCCTATTACGGCGCCGGGGACGGCTTCGCGCGGGTCTTTGACATGATCGAAGCCGCATCAGAAGGGCTTCTGCGGGATATCGAGGCAAACCACCTGACGTAGAATGCGCGCAAATTTACACTGAATTATCGAGCTAAACCGGCTAAACGGAAAAATTTCTCCCGGTTAAGCGTTTCATGGAAAAATCTTTTTCCAATTCATGCGTTGACGCTTCCCCCGACAAAGGCCATGTCCCGTATATGTGAATTGGGACGAGGCGGTTGCATGGCGATATTCGCGCGGATCGGCGAAGACATCCGTAACATCATGGAGAAAGACCCGGCGGCGCGCTCCCGTGCCGAGGTGATTTTCTGCTATCCGGGCTTCCACGCGGTGTTGTTTCATTGCGCGGCACGGGCAGCATGGGACGCGGGGTTGAAATTCCCCGGCAGATTTATTTCCCATATAGGACGCCTCCTGACCGGGATCGAGATTCACCCGGCGGCAAAAATCGGCCGGCGGGTATTTATCGACCACGGTATGGGGCTCGTGATCGGTGAGACCGCGGAAATCGGCAACGATGTAACGCTTTATCACGGCGTCACGCTGGGCGGCGTCTCGCTCAAGCAGGAAAAGCGGCATCCGACCATTGGCGATTGTGTCGTCATCGGTGCCGGCGCGCAGGTACTCGGTCCGGTGACCGTCGGCGAAAAGGCACTGATCGGCGCCAATGCCGTGGTGATGTCCGACGTCCCCGCGGGCGTAACGATGGTGGGTATTCCGGCACGCCAGGTCAAAGCCCGCGACCGGTCCGGCGCTGCGGATGAATTCGTCGCCTATGGCACACCGGCCGGCGACCTGCCCGACCCCGTTGCGAAGGTCCTCGACGGCATGATGCGGGAAATCCAGACACTCCGAACCCGCGTCGACGAGCTGGACGGGACAACACGGAAGGACGACCCCGAGACCGACGATCCCTGTATCGGCGATTCCCGCTGATCGGGTTCAAACCACGAAGGACGCACAGGCATGGATATTCGTGACGGCTTTTCAGACTCCGTCGGCAACACGCCGCTGATCAGACTGAAGAAGGCATCGGAACTGACGGGCTGCGAGATTCTCGGCAAGGCGGAATTCCTGAATCCAGGCGGTTCCGTTAAGGACCGCGCGGCGCTGTATATGATTCTCGACGCCGAACGCAAGGGCACGCTGCAGCCCGGCGGGGTCATCGTCGAGGGCACGGCGGGCAATACCGGGATCGGGCTGACGCTCGTCGCCAATGCGCGTGGATACCGCACGGTGATCGTGATCCCGGAAACCCAGAGCCAGGAGAAGATGGATATGCTGCGGCTCTGCGGCGCTGAGCTGATACCGGTTCCGGCGAAGCCATACAAAGACCCCGGCAACTACGTCCGCCAGTCCGAACGTGTTGCAGCCGAATACGCCGAGAAGGAACCAAACGGCGCACTCTGGGCAAACCAGTGGGACAACCCGGCCAACTGGCAGGGACACTACCAATCGACTGGCCCGGAAATCTGGGCGCAGACCGACGGCAAGGTGGACGGATTTATCTGCGCCATGGGGACCGGCGGCACGCTGGCCGGGATTTCAACCTATCTGAAGGAACAGAACGCGGACGTAAAAACGGGTCTGGCTGACCCTATGGGCGCGGCGATGTACAGTTATTACAAGACCGGCGAACTTGCGAGTGCAGGCAGTTCCATCACCGAGGGCATCGGCCAGGGACGCATCACCGCCAACGTGGCCCAGGCCAAGGTGGACATGCCGTTCCAGATACCGGATGAAGAAGCTCTGCCGATCGTGTTCGACCTGCTGAAGGATGAAGGCCTGTGCCTGGGCGGCTCATCCGGCATCAACGTGGCCGGCGCTATCCGCCTCGCGCAGGAACTCGGCCCCGGCCATACCATCGTCACGATCCTGTGCGACGGTGGCCAGCGCTATCAGTCGAAGCTGTTCAATCCGGTTTTTCTCAAAGAGAAAAACCTGCCCGCACCGGACTGGCTATAGGGAGAGCCAAAGGCTAGTAAAAACGGAGTTCATAGTGTTGTTCTCTAACACCGCCTGACCATTCGTCTTCATCGGCCTCGCCGGTGAGCCTGAAGCCTGCCTTCAGATACAAGGCACGCGCCGCCTCCAGACCTTCGAACGTGGTCAGCCAGGCTGATTGAAAATCAGCGTCCCGGCAAAACGACAATGCCGTCTGAAACAGACCGGCCCCCAGCCCGCTGCCCTGAGCTCTATCGGCAACGATGAACCACCGGATCCGTGCGGTGTCCGGAAACCGGTCGCGTCCTGAAACGGCGATGGCACCGAGCAACGCTCCGGTCTTATCCCGGGCACATTGCAGCAGGTCGAGCTCGTCATTGTAGCCCGCTAAAAAAGCGCCAAGACCTGTCGCGAGTCCGGTTTCGAACGGAATGCCGAACCCCCAGACGGGGCCATAATAGTCCATGTGAAGCTGGACGATCTCGGCAATCACGCCGGGGCGGTATCCGGCATGAAACTCATTCGCCAGGGAAGAGTCCCTCATCAGTGAATACCGCCGCAGGCGATTGCCCTGCGCGCAATCACGCCCGCGCCGGCAGCATCAAGGCCATTGGGCGCCGTCAACAGTCGATGCCACACCAATGCGATCACGGTCTCGATTGCCGTCTCGACACAGAAATCTCGCGGCAGGTTCCCCTCGGCAATTGCCCGGTCAAGCGGATTGCGCAAAACGTTGCCCCGGCCGACCATCAGGCCTGCCCGAATTTGCCCGGCCGTTCCGGGGTCTTCGGCAGAGGCGCCAACCAGCCCCGACAGAATGATGCCCGCGGCGGTTTCATTGTAGATTTTGAACAATGCCGTAAGCACGAACGTGACATCGGCCTCGGCATCACCGGTTGATTTTTCAAGGGCTTCAACCGGTACGATAGCGGCATATGCATCGACGAATAACGCGGCTTTGGATCCGTACCACCGGTAAATCGTCTGTTTACCGGCACCTGCCCGGCGCGCAATTTTTTCGATTGATGCAGCCGCATAGCCATCGTCCTGCGCAACCTGTATCGCAGCCTGCAGTATCGCCGTCTTTGACTGCGTTGACCGAAGCGGGCCGGCAGAACGGCGGCTTTTCTGAGGGGATATATCGGTGCTTTGCATGCTCACAATATAAACGAGACGGTTCGTCTTGTCTATAACCAGCATACAGGCCTCATTTTCCACGCATAAATGTGTCGGAAACAGACCCGTCTTTCGCCCGATACCGCAGCACGGAAGCGCCCCACCGATACGCAAACCAGCCCGTCAGCCCTTCAGCCGGTTTAGCCGTAACGTTTTTCCAGCATCTCGAAGACGGCGCGCAATGCCTGTGCTTCGCCACCGGCAGGGCGGCCGGGCTTGCCCGCGACATTCCACGCCATCATATCGAAATGCGCCCAGGGGGTCGTATCCTTCACGAATTCCTGCAGGTAGAGCGCCGCCGTGATCGCTCCGCCAAACCCGCCTTCGGACACGTTGTTGATATCGGCGACCTTGCTTTCCAGCAACTGTCGGTAAGGCCGCCAGAGCGGCAGGCGCCACATTGGATCTTCTACCGCATCGCCCGCCTTCGCCAGATCCGCGGCGAGTTTATCGTTATTGCAGAACAGTGCCGGCAGGTCGGTGCCAAGGGCGACCCGCGCCGCCCCGGTCAGGGTCGCAAAGTCGAGGATCAAATCCGGGTTTTCGCTATCAGCTTCGACAAGCGCGTCGCACAGCACCAGGCGGCCCTCAGCGTCCGTATTGCCGATCTCGACCGTTATGCCCTTACGCGTCGTGATCACATCGAGCGGCCGAAAGGCATTGCCCGCCACATTGTTTTCCACTGCAGGCACCAGAACCCGCAGGCGCACCCGCAGCTTGAGTGCCATGATCAGGTGAGCCAGTCCCAGCGCATGGGCCCCGCCCCCCATATCCTTTTTCATCCGCAACATGCCTGCCGCCGGTTTGAGATCGAGCCCACCGGTATCGAAACAGACACCTTTGCCGACCAGCGTCACCTTGGGATCGGATTTCCGCCCCCAGGTCAGGTCGATCAGCCGGGGCGCATCGTCGCTGGCGCGCCCCACCGCATGAATCGTCGGGTAATTCTGTTTCAGCAGGGCGTCGCCCGTGATCACCTTAACGTCGGCTTTATGGCTGCGCCCGAGCGCGCGAGCAGCAGCCGCCAGCTCCGACGGCCCCATGTCTTCGGCCGGTGTATTAATCAGGTCCCGCACCATAGAGATGGATTCCGCCATCGCATTCGCCCGAGCCTTATCGGCACGCGCAGGCCAGACAAGTGTCGGCAGTTTCCGGGCCTTGGTCGATTTATAGCGTTCGAACCGGTAGCCGCCGAGCGCCCAACCGGCCGCCGCCGCCGTCGCCCCGGCCACGCTCATCCGGGCGTCGATCCGGTAAGACCCCGCCGGCAGCGCCGTCGGCAGGGATGCATAATCCCAGAAACCGTCATGATCTTTTACGCCGAACAGAACGCGCGACAATTTGCCGTCCGTTCCAGCCAGCAGACTGATTTCGCCCGGCTTGGCCGAAAACCCGGACGACTTTACCCATCCCTGTATGGATGCCGGTTCTTTCTTCAGCCAGGAGTCAAAAACGGCGTGTTCTATCGGTGTGACGGGTATCGTGGTGCCGAGTGCCTTTGCGCGAAACATCGAATGCTATCCCCTGCGTCTGTCGTCGTTTGTCCGGCGTGTTAACTTGATGTATCTCAACAGTGTTTGTAGCTCCGGAAATACCGGGGTCAAGAACGCCCGATAAAACAGCCCGGAGCCGGGCGTATGAAAAATGCACAGGGAGAGAAACATGGCCGCCATGAAACCGCAGGAACGCACCCCCTATTCCGCCATCGAAGACCGCGCCCCGCTGACGCTCCCCGATGGCGGGCGGATGATTTTGTGGCCGCTGATGTCGCTCGAAGTCTGGGATATCGACCGGGCCATGCCGCGGACGGTCCTGCCGCCGCCCCAGCACCAGCAGATGCTGCCGGATGTTCCGAACTGGTCATGGCACGAATATGGCATGCGCGTCGGGTTCTGGCGCCTGCGGAAACTGTTCGACGAAATGGGCATCAAGGGCACGGTCACCATGAACGGGCGTGCCTGCACGGAATACCCGCGGGTCGTCGAAGCCTGCCTGGAATCAGGCTGGGAATTCAACGCCCATGCGTTCGAGCAGATCCCGATGCACAAGGTCGACGATCAGCGCGAAAATATCCGCAAGACCATCGAGGCCATCGAGTCTGTTTGCGGGTACAAGCCGCGCGGCTGGTTCGGCCCGGGCCTGACAGAAACGTTTGAGACACTGGATTACCTGACCGAAGCCGGATTCGAATATATCGGCGACTGGGCATTCGACGATCAGCCGGTCCCGCTCAAGACCACGCATGGCGAGTTGATCTCGCTACCCTATAATTTCGAGATCCACGATATCGTCGTCTCGCTGATCCAGAATCAGGATTCACCGGTCTTCAAGACCCGCGCGATGGACTATTTCGACACGATCTACGAAGAAAGCGCCGAATCCGTGCGCGTGATGTCCTTCGCAGTACATCCGTATATTTCGGGATCACCCCACCGTATCCGCTATGTGCGCGAGTTGATGGAATACATGCTGTCCAAGCCGGGCGTCGTCGTCATGACCGGCGACCAGATTCTCGACTGGTACAAAACCCAGACGGGCTGAAAGCCCGTCCGGGGGTCGTTCTATTTCCAGAGATCGCTGAACTGCGTCGCGACCACGTCTTCAAACGCAGGGTCGCCGGTCATCAGACCCATGTCGCGTGAAAATGCGTTCATGCCGGTGACGAATTCCGGCGAGATCGACGCGTCGTAAAAGCCGAGATCGCGTTCGACAACCTGGGCGATAAGCGCGGTTTCAGCTTCGGGGAAGCTTTTACGCGCAACCTCGGTCGCAAGGCTGATATCAGCCTTCAGCGCTTTCTGGACATTGACGATAGCGCGCACGGCCGCCGCGACAGTATCGGGATTATCGTCGATCATTTTCTGCGTCGTCGCCAAAGCCGGCTGGGTGTAGTTGAACGAGGCTGCCGGTCCGACGCCGCGGCGCGGGTCGAGCACGACGGTGCCGACACCGCGGGTCACGGCAACTTCCGCCCCCATGCCGTTTGCCCAGAACGCATCGATCTTGCCTTCTTCCAGAGCCTTTGCCGCCGTAACGCCGAACGAGACACCGGGCACGATGGTGCCGGGAACGGGTGCAATATTCAGGTCTTTTTCAGGATCCAGTCCGGCTTCGGTCAGCAGGCGTTTCAGGCCCAGATCCACCCAGGGCGCAGCACCGATATTCAGACCCTTCAGCGCATCCGTGTCACCAAGCTCGATGTTCAGATCAGTCCTGGCAACCAGCAGCCAGTACATGCCCTGCGACAACGCACAGACAAGCTTTGCGCCGTCCCATTCGGGAAACGCCGCCAGCGTCGAATGCGCCGAGCCGCCGACGAAATCGAAAGCGCCATCGCGCATCGCCTTGTTAGCGTCATCGACCGGAAAGACGAGCTCGTAGCTCATATCGAGGCCTTCTTTTTCGAAAAAACCCAGTTCGACCGCTGCGGGCACGGGGAAGTACGAGTTGGAGATAAGGTCGGGAACGGCGATTTTCATATTTCTGTATCCTTCTGAATTAAGTCGTCAGCGCGGGGATTAACCCTGGCTGAAATCAACCCCTTTTTGCACGCCCGGACGGGCGCCGATTTCTGCGTACCAACGGTCGATATTCGGGCAACCTTCGGTGAACTGGGGCGTCACGGCCTTGGCCCGGTAGACCACCGGATAGAACGCGAAATCCGCGATGGTGACCTCGTCACCCCCGACACATTTGCGATCGGCCATCAGCCCGTCCCAGTATTTCATGTAGCGGTTAAACCGCGCGCCGAAATCGTCCATTGTCGGCTTATGCGCGTTCTCCATACGGCCGATCGTGAACACCGCCATCAGCACACCGGTCATATCTGTCGCGATGCCCAGGATATCGCGCCGGAAATGTATATCCGTCGCCAGATGATCCGGCAGAAACCGGCCGGATTTCTCCGCCAGGTATTCCAGGATCGCGATCGACTGGGAAAGCGTGAACGGCGTGCCGTCAGCGCTTGCCGGACCGTCGGGATCAACGATGGTGGGGATCAGCCCCATCGGATTCAGTTTCAGATATTCCGGCGACTGGTTGTCCTTCGCGGCCAGGTCGACGACGTGCAGCCTGTAATCCAGTCCTGTCTCGTCGAGCATTATTTTGGCCCGCAGCCCGTTCGATGTCGGCGCGGCGTAAAGATCGATCATCTGGTCATCCCACTTGGATTATGGTTTTCCAGATTTGATTAGCATGAATTCCCGCGCCCTGCGAATAGGCCGCTAGTCGGCAGTGGCTGAAGCCTCTTCCAGTTCCGCCTGAAGACCGAGCCAGGCCTCTTCGGCCTCCGCGATCTGGCCCGAAACCCAACCGAGATCCTTTTGCAGCCCAACCAGCCTGGAGCTGTCCCCGTCATACAGATCGGGGTCGGCCATCTTTGCTTCGATCTCGGCCTTTTCGGCCTGAAACTTGGCGATATTCTTTTCCATCCGCTGCACCTGCTTGCGCAGCGGAGCCAGTGCCTGGCGCTGTTCAGCCGCCTTTTTCCGCTGTTCGCGCTTATCGACGGGCGGTGGCGGCGGTGGCGGCGGCGTTTCGACCACCTCAGCAGCCTCCACGACGGCGGCAGCCACCTTTTTCGACGTTTTCTTGACGCCAGCCAGCAAAAGGGAGCGATAAGCGTCCATATCGCCGTCAAATGGCGTCACACCGCCATCGGCGACCAGCCAGAACCGGTCCGCCGTCAGCTCGATCACATGCGGGTCATGGCTCACGATAACGACCGCCCCCGCAAAGCTGTTGATTGCCTGTATCAGCGCCTGGCGTGAATCCACGTCGAGATGGTTGGTCGGCTCGTCAAGCAGCAGAATATGGGGTTTATCGCAGGTCATCAGCGCGAACAGGAGCCGTGCCTTTTCGCCTCCCGACAGGTTGGAAATCTTGGTATCCGCACGCTGCTGGCTGAAGCCGAACCGGCCGAGCTGGCTGCGTAACTGTACGTCCTTGTCGTCAGGCAGGCGACGACCGAGCTCGATGACCGGCGTCGCGTCCATGTCCAGCTCTTCGGTCTGGTGCTGCGCGAAATACCCGACACGAAGCTTAGGTGCGGTCGTCAACGTGCCCGCCATCTGTTTGAGCCTGCCGGCAAGGAGCCGCATCAGGGTCGATTTACCATTCCCGTTCGCGCCGAGCAGCGCGACCCGGTCGTCTTCATCGAGCCGGATAGATAGTTTGCTCAATACCGCCTTGTCGTCATAGCCGACCGTGGCATTCAGAACGCTGAACAGCGGCGGCGATAATTGCGGTACCGGATCAGGGAAGTTGAACGTTACCCGCCCGCCTTCACTGTGTTCGGCAATCGGTTCCATCCGCTCCAGCATTTTAAGGCGTGACTGCGCCTGGCGCGCCTTGCTCGCCTTGTAGCGGAAACGGTCAACGAAGCTCTGGATGTGTGCGCGCTGGAGATTCTGTTTCTCGCGCGCGCGTTCATTCTGTTCCAGACGCATCCGCCGGGTCGCCTCGAACTGATCGTAGCCCCCCTGATAGAGCGTCAGCTTGGCGCCTTCGAGATGCAGGATCTCGCGCGACACCCGGTTCAGCAGGCCCCGGTCATGGCTGACGATCAGGATGGTGCCGTCATAACGACGGAGGTAATCCTCCAGCCAGAGGGCTGCTTCGAGGTCGAGATGGTTTGTCGGTTCATCAAGCAGCAGCAGATCGGGCTTGGTGAACAGCAGTGACGCCAGCATGACGCGCATCCGCCAGCCACCGGAAAATTCACCGAGGGTGCGTTGCTGGGCGGCTTCATCGAAACCGAGCCCCGCCAGAATGCGCGCGGCGCGGGACGGCGCGCTATGGGCCTCTTTCTCGCCAAGGCGCTCATAGATATAGGAAATCCGCTCCGGGTCGGTCGCGGTCTCCGCCTCGGCCTGAAGTTCCGTCAGTTCGGTATCGGCGGCGAGCACGGATTCGACCAGCGAGCCGTGTCCTTCCGGCGCCTCCTGGCTGGTCACACCGATCCGCCAGCGCGGCGGAATCGAGATACTTCCGCCATCGGCTTCGATCTGTTCGGTGATCAGCCGCAAGAGCGTGGTTTTCCCGGTGCCGTTCCGCCCGACCAGCCCGACGCAATGTCCTGCGGGTATCGCCGCCGACGCCTCGTCGAGCAGTACCCGGGGACCGATCCGGTAGGTAAGATTTTCAATCTGCAACATGGCGCGCGGTTTGACACGACACGCCCGGGATTACAACGCCGGAGTTATTAATTCAGGCGGTTTTCTCGGCTTTTAACCACAACTCGCCGGGCGTCCGCTCGCAACACCCCCGGTATTCGGTACCAGCCGTGCCAACACCGTAATCATGGCAGTGCAAAATAGAAAAACGCACGTCCGCTGCGTCAAAGCCGGAGCAGCCGCCGCGCATTCCCGTTCAGGATCTTCACCCTGTCTTCGCGGCTGAAGGACAGCTGTTCTGCCCATTCGGCGCCGGGACCATTTTCGACAAACGGGTAATCGACCGAGAACATTACCCTGTCGACACCCATTTCCTGAATTGTGCACAGCAGGGCCGGGTTCGAGAAATTGCCGCTGGTGGTCACGTGAAAATGCGCTTCGAAGATTTCGCGGAACGACCGGGTCTGCGTGTTTTCGACCCGCGACAGCGCCTGGTTCACCCGCCACAGCAGGAAGGGCAGCGTCTCGCCCATATGGCCGAGAACCATCTGCAGG
>CAJQLI010000117.1 GCA_905479125.1 uncultured Alphaproteobacteria bacterium
GACCGCGCAGGTGGCCTCGCTCGGCAAAACGCATCGCTGTATAGCCTATTCCGCGCGCGGGTATCCGCCGTCAGACGTGCCCGACAGCGATGACGCCTATGGTCAGGATATCGCTGTCGGCGACGCGATTGCCGTGTTGAATGCGCTGAACATCGAACGCGCCCATATCGTCGGACATTCGATGGGCGCCTATACCGCGCTGCATGTCGGGCTGAACCACCCGGATCGCTGCATTTCCGTCGCCGCGCTCGGCTGCGGCTGGGGCTCTCACCCGGATGAGCGGGAAAAAGCACGCGGACTATGTGAAGATATCGCCCTCATGTTCCGTGAAAAGCCGATTGCCGAATCCGCGGCGGCCTATGCGCGCTTCCCGATGCGCCATACGTTCGAAGCAAAGGATCCGGCAGGTTTCGCAGCATTCGAGGAAATCCTCGGCGGGCTGTCGCCGGAAGGAGCCGCCCTGACCATGCTGAACCTGCAGCGCGACCGCCCCACCCTGCGGGATATGCAACAAAACCTGAAGAATTTCACGTTGCCGCTGCTGGTGCTGGTCGGCGATGAAGATCACCCCTGCCTCGATGGCAGCCTGTTTCTCAAACGCACCGTGCCGACCGCGGCGCTGCAGATCGTGCCGCGCGCGGGACATACGATCACGATGGAAGAACCGGCAATCGTCAACGCGGCGCTTGCAGATCTCTTTGCCGCGGCATCGGACGGTACCTGGATGAATCACCGAAAAGACGACAACAGCTAAACAGAGGAATCGACAATGGACCTGTATCTCAAAGGAAAGACCGCCCTGATCACCGGCGGCAGCGAAGGCATCGGCAAGGGCATCGCCATGGGACTGGCGGAAGAAGGCGTTGATATCGCGATCTGTTCGCGCCGCCCCGAACCGCTCGAAGCAACCGCCCAGGAAATCCGCGACGCGACCGGCGTGAAGGTGGTCGCAATCCCGACCGACCTGACCGACGACGACCAGTGCCGCGAATTCATCGAGCAGGGTGCGAAGGAACTCGGACGCGTCGATATCATGGTCAACAATGCCGGGTCGTCACCGGGCGGCGTGATCGAAACCCTGACCGAGGAAGACTGGGCCCAGTCACTCCAGCTCAAATTCATGGGTTACGTGCGCTGCCTTCGCTACGTACTGCCGATTATGGTCAAGCAGGGCGGCGGACGTGTGCTCAACCTGATCGGCAATGACGGTGTGAAGCCTTCCTATTGGGAGATCGCACCGGGTGCCGCCAATGCCGCCGGCCAGAACCTGACCATTTCGCTCGCCGGTCAGTACGGCAAACACGATATCAGCTTCGTTGCCGTCAACCCCGGTCCGGTACGTACCGAACGCTGGACCGGGCTGGTCAACGCGATGTCGCGGGACATGAACATCCCGTTCGAGGAAGCCGACACGCTGGCACCGGCATCGATTCCGCTCGGCCGGATCGCCGAGACCAAGGAAGTCGCCGATCTCTGCGTCATGCTCTCGTCTCCGCGGACGCATTTCGTCAACGGTACGCAGATTGAAATCGACGGCGGACAGGAAAAATCGCTGATGGACCGGTCACGCGACGGGTAACAGAGCGATGGCCGAAGAACCCGGTCTGCATCCCGACCGGCATCCTGACCCGCATAATGCCTTTGTCGAACAGGCCGCCATCGCCGGCGTGCCTGACGGGCCGCTGGCCGGTCTGACATTCGCCGTGAAGGACAACATCGCGGTCAAAGACCAGATGTTCACGGCAGGCCACCCCCTGTTTGCAGACAGGCGCGCGTCGGACTCCGCGACGGCAGTGACAGCGCTGTTCGCCGCTGGCGCCGATTTCGTCGGCATGGCGCAAACCGACGCGGGCGGATTCGGCGCATCGACCCTCCAGACGAAAAACCCGGCCGCCCCGGACCTTATCGTCGGTGGCTCGTCGGGCGGTTCCGCCGCCGCCGTGGCTGCAGGCCATTGCGATTTTGCCCTTGGCACCGATACCGGCGGCAGCGTGCGCATACCGGCAGCCTGTACCGGGCTTTACGGGTTCAAACCGACTTATGGCCGCGTGTCGAATGACGGCGTATTTCCGTTGACGCCCCAGCTCGACCATGTCGGCGTTATTGCTTCCAGCCTTGATATTCTCGAACGCAGTGCGCGGGTTCTGCTCGACGCCGACGCCCAGAACGAAAACGCGACTAAAACCGGGCCCGGAACCACACCCGACAGGCTGAGGATCGCCGTCGAGATCGACCGGGCCGACCTGTTCGATCAGGCGATATCAGACGAACTCGACAGGGCCGCAGAAGTACTCTCGGACGCGGGACACGAAGTGGTCAGGCTGGCGGTGCCGGGCCGGGAAAATATCGCCGACGCCCATGGCGTGATCGTACTTTCGGAAGCCTCTGCAATTTATGCGGACCTGACCGAAGACCAGCGCAACAATCTCGGTAAAGCCGCCGCGAGCGCATTGCGACATGCACAGAACCTTCATGCAGAGGAAATCACCGCGGCCTGGGAATGGGCGCGAGCGGCAGATGGTCGTCTGCAGAAGGTTTTCGAAAATCATGACGTCCTCATCTCGCCGACATTACCGATTGCGCCTCCCGCTGCCGATGCCCGTCGTATCCAGCTCGGCGGCGGAGAGCACCCTGTCGTCGTCGGGATGACGCTGCTTACCTGCCTCGCAAACCTGACCGGCAACCCTGTTATCGGCCTGCCCAATCCACTGTCACGGGTCCTGCCGCGAACCGGGCTGCAACTGCTTGGCCCGATGAAACACGACGAGGCACTGTTCGGTATCTCGGCGCGTATCGAAGCCGATCTGGCAGGGGCCACCGCCCCATGAGCTCAGACGCATCTGACACCGCCATACGCGAAGATTATGCATTGGACGAACAGATCGGGTTTCGGTTGCGCCTGGCTCTGCAACGGCACACGGCAATTTTTTTCGCCCACATGGATATCGGACTGACACAAACACAGTTCGCGGTCCTCGCGCGCCTCTGGGAATCCGGGGCAAGCTCGCAGAATGAACTGGGCCGCGCCGCCGCTATTGATTCCGCGACGATATGGGGCGTGGTGCAGCGGCTACAGACTGCGGGACTGGTGATGACCAACGCACATCCATCCGACAAGCGCCGCCGCATGATCAGCTTAACAAGTCCGGGGCGCGACATGATGAAGGCAGCCATTACCAAGGCACAGAGGTCCAATGAAGAAACACTGGCGCCACTCACCACAACAGAGCGAAAATCGCTGATATCCCTGTTGAGCAAGCTGAGCGACTGAGAATAAGGACCGGAAGATGAAGCCGCCCAAATTCGATTATTTTGCACCGGACAGCATCGAAAGCGCGCTGACGCTGATCGCAGAACATGGCGACGACGCCCGCTATCTGGCAGGCGGCCAAAGCCTGGTACCGATGATGAATTTCCGGGTCGCCGCCCCATCGGCACTGATCGACCTGAACGGGATTGCCACCCTTCGCGGTATAAAGGTCGATAAAAACAGCCGCCTGCATATTGGTGCGATGACCCGCACGCGGGAAATCGAGATGGATTCAACAATCGCTAGTGCCAATCCGCTTCTACACGCCGCGGCACCTCATATTGCCCACATCCAGATCCGCAACCGGGGCACTATCGGCGGCAGTCTCGCCCATGCCGATCCTGCCGCAGAGATGCCGGGGATCGTTCTGGCCTGCAACGCGGAGATAAATTCCATTGGCCCCGCAGGGCCGAGGTCGATTGCTGCCGGTGACTTCTTTGAGGGCATCTATTCAACCGCTCTGCAGGACGGAGAAATGATCACCGAGATTGTTTTCCCACCCTGGCCCGCCGCGCGCTGCTGGGCATTTCAGGAGATATCCCGGCGCGAGGGTGACTTCGCAATGATCGGCATTGCCGCCTGGTTCGATCTAAATGAAACGGGTGAAATTTCAGCCGCGAGCCTGACCGCCATCGGTGCCGGCGACACGCCCCTGCGGTTACCGGCAGCCGAAGAAATTCTGTCAGGACAGCCGCCGGGCGACGTTCTTTTTGCCGAAGCCGCGCAGGCCGCCGTCAACGAATTGGATCCGGGCAGCGACCTGCACGCGTCTGCCGAATACCGGCGGGAGGTCGGCGGCGTGCTGGTCGAACGGGCCCTGAAAACCGCCTTGCAACGCGAAGCACCGGGGTACACGGCATGACGGAACAACATCACCTGACCCTGACCGTCAACGGACGGGCGCATAGCTGCGACGTCGAACCCCGCATGACGCTCGCCGATTGCCTGCGTGAAAGGCTAGACCTGACGGGCACCCATCTCGGTTGCGAACACGGCGTCTGCGGTGCGTGTACGATCATTGTCGATGGTGCAGCCGTCAGGTCCTGTCTCATGTTCGCGGTACAGGCGGAGGGGGCGGAGATCACCACGGTCGAAGGACTGGCCGATGGAGAAACGCTATCGGTTCTGCAACAGGCATTCCACGATAACTTTGCCCTGCAATGCGGGTTCTGCACACCGGGCTTCCTGACAACGGCGGAGACGATCCTCGCCGAAAACCCGTCCCCGACCCGGGCCGAAGTCCAAAGTGCGATCTCCGGCAACATATGCCGTTGCACGGGCTACGTGCCGATTATCGATGCGATACTGGAGGCTGCCGAACGGCGGCGGGCAGGGAAAAAATGACCACGTCTTCCCCCTATATCGGTGCCTCGGTCAAACGGCTTGAAGACCGGCGATTCCTGACCGGGACCGGGCGTTATATCGACGATGTGAAACTGCCTGACATGGCGGTGATGGCCATCTATCGCAGCCCCCACGCCCATGCACGAATCAACAGCATAGATCTGGCAGCGGCCCGGGCAGTGCCCGGCGTGATCGATGCGTTCTGCGCCGCCGATATCGATATGGACCTGCCGGTTATCCCCTTGCGTCTTGCCCCCTTCGACGGATTCGAGCGTTTTCTGCAACGGCCGATCGCACAGGACAAGGTGCGGTTTGTCGGCGAACCGGTGGCCGTTGTCATCGCCTCTGACCGCTATATCGCCGAAGACGCGCTGGACCTGATCGAGGTAGATTTCGCCCCACTCCCCGCGGTCACCTCGGTCGACCAGGCTGCATCCGGCGAAACCCTGATCCATGAAGACGCCGGCGAAAACATGGGCACCCGCTATACCGTCGGGCGCGGCGACACGGACGATGCTTTCAGCGATGCCCCCTATACCCGCCGTGAACGGTTCACGACCAACCGACACGGCGCGGTCCCGATGGAAACACGCGGGCTGATCGCCGAGTTCGACCCCGATGCGCCATTGCTGCGTCTGTACGGCGCAACCAAGGTAAACTTCTTCAACCGGCGCCACCTGGCCGCCGCATTCGACCTGCCCGAAGAGGCCGTAGAGCTGATCGAGACCGATGTCGGCGGCGGTTTCGGCGCGCGGGGTGAGCTGTACCCGGAAGACTACCTCGTCCCCATCGCCAGCCGGCGCAATGGGCGGCCCGTCAAATGGATCGAAGACCGGCGCGAAAATCTGACCGCCACCAATCATTCGCGCGACATCGTCTGTGATCTTGAAATCGCGACATCGAATGATGGAAAAATCCTTGGTATGCGCGCCACCGTGCAGGGCGATATGGGTGCCTATGTCCGCACCAATGGCGGCGTCGTCGCATCCAAGGCCGCACAGTTTCTACCCGGTCCCTATCGCGTCCCGTCTTTTTCCTGCGACGTGCAATTTCTGATCACCAACAAGACACCCGTCGGCACGTTTCGCGGGCCGGGCCGATTTGAAGCCAATTTCTGCCGCGAACGACTGCTCGATATGGTGGCTGCCGATCTGAACATCGACCCGGCTGAACTCCGGCTCCGCAACCTGATGGAACCTGCGGAACTACCCTACCGTATCGGCGAGCTGGTGCCGGGTGACGTGAACGCCACGTTCGATCGGGGCAATTATCCTTCTGCGCTCAACCAGCTTCTGGACGAGGTCGGATATGCCGACTGGAAAGACAGGCAGGGAGAGATAATCGACGGCCGCGCACACGGACTGGGCATTGCCTGTTTTATAGAAAGCAGCGCTGCGGGCCCGCCGGAGACCGCCCGCGTCACAGTCGCCCCCGACGGTAACATCGAAATCCGCACCGGTGCATCATCCGTGGGACAGGGTACCGAAACCGGGCTGGCGCAAATTTGCGCAGACTACCTTGCCATCGATATCGACCGTATCAATGTCCTGCATGGCAGCACCACGCTGGTGCCGACAGGAGGCGGCACGTTCCATAGCCGCAATACAGTCATGGCGGGCAATGCCGTGCGGATGGCCGCTGAAGCATTGCGCACCCGCAGTATCGAACTCGCCGCGCTCCGCTGGAATACAGATGCCGGCGGCCTCGAATACCGCGATGGCGCAGTGCATCGGGGCGACGATCCGGGGTCTATTCTGTCACTGGCCGAACTTGCCGCATTCGCTCGATCGCGCGGCCCCGACGAAGCCCTCGCCGCAGATGCCGCCTTCGATAACGAGGGAAAACTGTCCTATTCCTATGGCGCGCACGCGGCCCTTGTCGCCGTCGACGTTGCCACCGGCGTGATCGAGGTTAAAAAATATGTCCTGACGGAAGAAATCGGCCGCGCGCTGAACCCGGCAATGGTGCAGGGCCAGGCGGTCGGCGGACTCGTGCAGGGCCTTGGCGGCACGTTTCTCGATCACATGATCTATGACGAAGACGGGCAGTTACTGACCGGCAGTTTTGCCGATTACCTGCTGCCGACCAGTACGGAACTACCCGAAATCACCGCCATCGCGCTGGAAGAATCACCGTCTGAATTCAACCCGATGGGATTCAAGGGCGCTGGCGAGGGCGGTATCGTTGCCGTCGCCGCGGCAGTCGGGAATGCTGTTGTTCACGCGCTGAACGCTCATGGCATCCAGATCAACGACCTGCCGATCACACCGAACCGTCTGCGCGCAGCGCTGCGCGCCACCGGCACCTGACAAAAGGAAATTTCCGATGACCGTTATCGATGTTCACGCACATTTTGTCCCGCCGGATGTCCTCGAAACGCTGAATGACCGCGGGCGTGATTTCGGCATCGACCTGGTCGAGACGCAGCCCGGCTGCCATTGCTGCCGCTTTGAATCCGGCATGCAGATCAGACCGTTTTTCGACACCCTGATGAATACCGGCCACCGGCTGGGACAAATGGATGAGCAGGGCGTCGACCGCGAAGTGCTCAGCATCTGGACCGATATATTCGGCTACGACCTGCCCGCCGCCAAGGGCGCGCTTTGGCACACCGCCCTGAATGACAGCCTGACGCGTCTGTGCGATGCACATGCGGAACGGTTTTCCTGGCTTGCATCCGGCGCACTTCAGGACGCGTCACTGGCCGCGCGTGAACTTGAACGCGGTATGAAAGCCGGCGCAGTCGGTGCAATCATCGCTTCACATATCGACGGCAAAAACCTCGGCGAATGCGCGCTGGACGAATACTGGGCTGCCTGTGTCGAGCTTGGCGCGCCGGTATTCATTCACCCGGCACAGCCGATTGCGCCGCCCCGCGCCGAACGCTTCGCACTCAACCAGATCGTTGCCTATACCAACGACACAACCCTCACCGTGGGTTCCCTGATTTCTGCGGGCGTCATGGACCGGTTCCCGGGGCTTGAATTCATCCTGTCCCATGGCGGCGGATCGGTGCCGTTCCTGATCGGCCGGTTCGACCGTATGCATCGCGCGGCGGATCCGACAGCAACCGGCAACGTGGCACAACAGACACCGTCGAGCTATCTGACGCGATTCCACTATGACACGATCCTGCATCATGGTCCGGCGCTGAACTATTTGCGGGACCTGGTCGGGGTCGATCGTATGTTGCTCGGCACCGACCTGCCCTTCCCGCCGGGCGACCCCGACCCGCTGTATTCATTGCGTGACGCAGGATTCGATGCGGCGGATATCGAACGGATTGTCGACACAAACCCGAACGCGCTGTTCAGTTTCTAGGAGATTGAGTCGATCCGAAATTTTCGAAGCGCTGATTGACGTGCCGCAAACGCAAAAATACAGTCAGGCCCCAACTACCGAAGGAACTCAGATGTCGACGATAAAGTACGACGATTCCTCCTACCCGGTGCGGGACGACCTTGTCAGCGCCCATCAGCGTGCCTGGAAGCACCTGTCGAAAGCAGGCAGCTGGCTGACCGGCGACGAGCGCGTAAAGATCATGGCCGAAACCCGCCACGCGCGCAGTTGCGCCACTTGTGCCGCCGTAAAAGATGCATTGTCGCCCTTCGCAGTGACCGACGCCCACGATGCCGGTACCGACCTGCCGGAAAACTGGGTCAACATGATCCATCTGATCGTTGCGGATCCGGGCCGTCTCACGCATGGCTGGTATAGAAAAACAATTGATGGCGGCATCGCCGAAACGCATTTCGTCGAGATCGTCAGCGTCGTCGCCCACACGACCGCGATCGACACGTTTGCCAAAGGGCTGGGTGTCCCGGTACGCAACCTGCCGGAACCGCAGGATGGCGCCCCATCCCATTATCGCCCCAAAGAAGCCCGCCAGCATCAGGCCTGGGCGCCCAATATCGCCTGGGATGAATTCGGTCCCGACGAAGCCGACTACTTCGTCGGCCCCGAATCGAGTATCCGCCGCGCACTGACGCTGATACCGGATGAAGCCCGCAGCTTTTTCGACGTCACCTCCGCCCAGTATCTTGCCGGGCCGCAAATGCGGGACTTCAGCCAGGAATTCCGGGCGATCACCCATCTGCAGATTGAACTGCTGGCAGCGCGGGTGTCGGCACTGAACCAGTGTACGTATTGAACGACCAGCCATTCGGCACTGCTCCGTGCGAGCAGCGAACATACTGGAGACGACCTCGACTATAACGCGATCACCGGCGGCACAGACGCCGGTGATACCGGCATCGAAAATGGCGACTTGATGATCGAATTCGCCGAAGCGGTCCTGAGCGAAGACACTGCGCGACTAATGGCAGCCCGACAGGCCATTCATGACACGTTGGGGGCCGACGCGGTGGTCGATTCGGCCGGTGTTGCAGCTCTTTTCAATGCCATTGACCGGATCGCCGATTCCACCGGCGCCCCGCTCGAAGCCGACAAGGCAGAAATGACGGCAGGACTGCGCGCAGAAATCGGTATCGACGCCTTCGCGGCGCAGAAAGAAGCGCTTGATCTGGGTGCGGCCGAAACAGCCGCCGAATAGGCGCCACCGGCCAAATGTATGGCCCATGTTGAACAATAGTTTTCGGGGCGGCGCAAAGCCGCCCCGTTGCATTCGCCAAACCGCAACGGCATAGTTCCGGTGCCGTAGCGATATCTCGCTGCGGTACATTTACGCAAAGGAGGACTTATGTCCGAGAAACTTGGGATAGGCGATTCCTTCCCCGACCTGACGATCAATCTCGTCGGCGGTGGAACGCTGGACCTGCCAGGTGGCCTTGATACGAAATACAAGGTTATCCTGTTCTACAGAGGTCATTGGTGACCTTTCTGTCGCCGGCAGTTAGTCGGCTTTGAAGAACAGAAGGCAGCACTAGAAAAGCTTGGTGTGTCAGTCGTTGCAGCGAGCATCGACGCGGCAGACAAGGCGCAGGAAGTGGCCGATGAGGTCTCCTTCCCGGTTGGCATGGAAGTCAGCCGCGAAATCGCCGACGCGTTGGGATCCTGGTGGGAAGACCGCCGGAGCATCATCCAGCCGTCAGAATTCATCCTCGGACCCGATAACAAGGTTCTGGCGTCCAGCTATGCAGACGGCCCACTCGGCCGGATTCAGGCGGATGATGTTGTCAAGCTGATCACTTTTTACGAATCCCAATAAGTAGCGGTTTCGTAAAACAGATGCCGACGATGCCGGGCGCGGGATTCCGCGCCCGGCATTTTTATTTTTCCCCGGCAAACACACCTGACGCGGCCCGATCATAATCCGCCACGTTGCGGTCCCTCTGTCCCTGGAGTAGCGTTCGGACAAGAATGCCAAACAGCGGGGAACAATACGTGCCCAATCCGCAATACGAACATTTCAAAAATTTCTCGTCGAACGGTATGTCCTTCAGTGAAAAGAAGCAGGTCTGGCTCGGGATATCCGACGTGACCGAAGCCGAATTCGACGCGATGATGGCCGAAGAAAAAAGTCGCGAACCGAGCGTACCGCAGGTCGGCGAAATGGCGCCCGATTTCACGGCGGAGCGTCTTGGCGAAGGCCGCAGCCGCACCGGTGAATACGTTACGCTGTCACAACTGAAAGGCCGCCCGGTGGCACTCGCCTTCGGCTCATATACCTGACCGCCTTTCCGTGATCAGACCGTGCGTCTGAATGAAATTTATGACACCTACAAAGCGGATATCGAATTTTTCCTGATCTATATCCGCGAAGCCCATCCGTCCGACGGCTGGCAAACACCGCAGAACCTGTATGACGATGTCATCTTTGACGCGCCGGGCAGTGAAGACGAACGCGCAGAAATTGCGGGCGTCTGCCAGGTTGCGCAGGATATCCGGCTACCCATGCTGCTGGACGGGATCGATAATGATATCGAGAGCAAATATATTTCAGCGCCGATCCGTCTGTTCGTGATCGACCCCGAAGGCAAAATTACCTTCAACGGTGCTCCGGGCCCGCAGGGCTTCGCTCCCGAAACCTGGAACGAAGCGCTGAAGGCCCAAATCGGACACTAAAAACCCGCCCCCGGGTTTACTGATCCAGCATCAAGGCATTGCTGACCTTCCAACTGCGCCCATAGGCGTCGAGGCCGAGATCGCGCGCGGCGAGGAAATTATTATTTCGGGGCATCCCGTTTCCTCCATTGCAGTGCATTGATCCGTTACGTCGCCAATTGATCTTGTGCAGCAGGTGCCCCAGAATATGAACAGAAATAATTGGGAGTGGAAACCATGAGCACCAAAACTGCGCAGGACGACAAGATCCGGGCACGTTTCAGCCACATGGGACTAGTCGTCAAAGACATTGAGATGATGGAAGATTTCTACACCAACACCATCGGGTTCGAACGCACCGATGGTGGTATGACCACCCAGGGAGTCATCATGATTTTCATGACTCTCGACCCGGAAGAACATCATCAGGTTTTTCTGGTGGAGGGCCGGCCCGACGAACTGCCGTCGAACACGATCGTCAAAGGCGGCGGCCCATCGATTCATCACCTCGCCTTCCGCCTGGAATCGCTTAGCGACCTGCGCAAAATGTACAAGCGCATCTCCGACGAATACGACGCCAAGATCTTCACCGGCACCCACGGCAACTGCTGGACAATGTACACGACCGATCCGGAGGGCAACGGCATCGAGTTTTTTGCCGATACACCGTGGTACGTCACCCAACCGTTCCTGAAACCGATGGATTTCAACATGGACGAAGAAACGCTGATAGAAGCGACCGAAGCACTGGTCAGCGTTGCGCCCGGTTTCACGACGCTTCAGGATTTCTACAAGGACCTTCACGAACGCGTACCCGCCCGCGAAAGCGTCCTTACCTGACCACACCGAACATCATCTGAAAGGACACGCGCGTGACAGACACTGCCGCGACTTTGCGCGATATCGTTATTGCCAACCGGATTCTCGCCCATGAGGAAGTGGTTGATGCATTCGGTCATATCAGCATCCGCAACCCTGCCAATCCTGAACAATACCTGCTGTCCCGCGCCCGCGCGCCCGAACTGATCGAGGCCGATGATATCGTCACCTTCGCTCAAACCGGCGAAGGCATCGATATCGGCGACCGCCGCCCCTATAGCGAACGCATGATCCACGGCGCGATCTTTGAAGCACGGCCAGACGTGAACGTGGTGATCCACAATCATTCCTACGAAGTCATTCCGTTTGCCGTCACCGATGTCACAATGCGCCCGGTGACCCATACCTGCGCACCGATCGGTGCCGATATCCCGGTATGGGACATGCGCCACAAGTTCGGCGAAACCAATCACCTGGTGGTGACAATGGAACAGGGACGCGACCTCGCCGATACACTGGGCGACCAGTCCATAGCCCTGATGAAACGCCATGGCTGCGTCGTCACCGGCGCAACCGTTCAGGAAGCCGTGATGAAAGCGATATACCTGCAGGTAAACGCGCGCCTGCAGCTTCAGGCGATGCAGATCGGTACACCGGATTACCTGACGGATACCGAGATCGCCGCCTGCACCGAGATGCAGGAATCGCCGATCAGCCTTGATCGTGCGTGGGAGGCATGGTGTCGCCGCGCAGAAAAAGCTAGATAGAAGAAACTTTAACGAAGGAGCTTGGATTATGTCTGGAATGGGACCGGAAACGGTAAAGCGCGGATCACGCGCAGGCGGCGGTGGGCTTTCGCTGAGCGTCGGGCTGACGCCAAATCTGCGTACACGCCCGGTTCTGGACGGGATGTTCCATGCCGACGGCATTGATATGACGTGCCTCGAGCTACACCCGTCTGAACTGTTCTGGCGGCAGCTTAAATTTGCCGAGTTCGATATCGCCGAGATGTCGATGTCATCGATGCTGATGGCGATTGCCGGCGGCGATGACCGGTTTATCGGCATTCCGGTATTCTCGACCCATTACTTCTTCCAGAACTGGATTCTGGTCCGCAAGGATTCAGGCATCAAAAAACCCGAAGACTTTGCCGGGCGCCGAATCGGGGTACCGGAATACCAGCAGACGGCGGCACTTTGGTCGCGCGGCGTGCTGGAACATGAATTCGGTGTCGCCCCGAAGGACATGGAATTCTGGATGGAACGGACACCGGATATCAGTCATGGCGGGTCCACCGGATTCGAGCCGCCCGAAGGTGTCACCGTCAACCGCATACCCGCGGAAACCAATATGGGCGAAATGCTGCTGGCGGGCGAACTGGATGCCACGCTGTTGTATCTGCCTGGTGGAAACCTGGTCGACCGCAGCACGGCCGACCTTTTCAATCATCCGAATTTCGAGCCGCTATTCACGGACCCGCATGCCGAGGGCAAACGCTACTTCGAAAAAACGGGCATGTATCCGATCAACCACGGCATGGTGATCAAACGCGAGCTTGCCGAGAAGCACCCCTGGGTGGTTCTAAATGTTTACAAGGCATTCGAAGACGCGGCGAATTTTTGCGATCAGCAGCGCAAGGCGATGATGATCAACCATATCGAAACCGGCCTGTTGCCGCCGGAAGCGGAAGCAGCGATTGCGACACCGCTGATCAAGCATGGCGTCGTCGCCAACCGCAAAGAACTCGAAGCGATAGCGCTGTATTCGTTCGAACAGGGCCTGACACCGCGTCAGCTCACCCTTGAGGAAATGTTCGCCCCCAGCACGCTGGACAAATAAACAGATAACCGGGGAAGGGACCTAGTAAAGTCCCATTCCCCGGGCTTTCTGTTCCACCAGTGCCAGGATGGATTCGGATACCGGCATAGGTGTTCCGGTCGCCCGGCCGATTTCCACGACTGCACCGACGATAGCGTCGATCTCCGGCGGACGGGATTTATCGAAATCCTGAAGCATGGACGTTCTGAAATCGCCGAGCGATGCACCCATCGTTGTCCGCTCATCCGCCGTCATACCGGGCTCAAGCCCGATGCACCGGCCCGCCTCGGCGGCTTCTTCGAAAAGATCCGCACAGAGTTTTCGCAGTCCCGGGTCCGCGCCAATCTCGCCGTTGGTCGCACCTGTCAGCGACGATACCGGCGCAAAATTGAAATTCCCCAGCAGTTTGAGCCAGATTTCCTGGCGCAGGTTATCCGTAACCGTCGCGGAAAGCGTCGTACCGGCGAACGCCGCGGCAAAGGCCGTCAGACGATCTGTTACACCGCCCGTCGCTTCCCCCAGTATCAGCCTGTTGTCGGCGACATGACGAATAACGCCCGGTTCCGGCACCATCGACCCCATATGAACCACGCAGCCCATCACCCGTTCTGCGGGGATCGCTGCGGAAAGTGCGCCATTCGGATCTAGTTTCGGCACAGATACATCCGGGCCGCCACCCGGAAACCCCTCGAAGAACCACCACGGAATACCATTCATTGCCGGAACGACGGCGGTCTCCGGCCCCAACAGAGGCGCGATACCCGCCGCAACGGCCGGCATGGCAGGCGCCTTCACGGCAACGACCACTATATCCTGCGGACCGAAATCAGCCGGCGTGTCGCTTGCAGCGGGATGGACGGTGAACTCCTGCCCGCCGGTTTCTACACGGCAGCCGTTCTTCCTTAACGCTTCGAGATGCGCGCCGCGGGCAATCAGGCTGACGTCATGTCCGGCATTCGCGAGAACACCGCCGATGACTCCACCGATCGACCCGGCCCCAAATACACAAATTTTCATTTTCGCAGCATCACTTCTCGTCGGCGTAGGGACTGATCGTCCGTTCCCTGATCTCACCATCGCCGACCGGCGGCGTCGGGGTGTAGTGGGCAGGTGCCGCACCGCCGGCCGCCACGCGGGCGCGGGCTTCTGCAGGCGTTTCCAGCACGTCCTTGGCGGCCAGCGCTTCCTTGCGCTTGACCGGGAACGTGCCCGGCTGATCAGGGGCCGGCATCATATTCGCGTGGTAATAGGCGACCTTCTGGCCTTCTATATCGACCGGCTTGCCAGGTTCGATATCGCGCTCGTTTGTTGCTTTGGCATCGGTTGTCACCCCGTCGATAATCTCGTGATCGAACCACCATTTCTTGAGCGGGTTCCGCATGCCATTTCCGAGCTTGTCGTCCATCCAGGCGGCGATTGGCACCATCAGGGGTTTCAGGAACATCGCATTCACCCCGAGCCAGCTCGCCGCCCTGGTCACCAGCGCGCCGTCGAGGTCAATTACCTTGTTCAGCGGACAGGTTTTCATGCAGCGGCCGCAGGCCGAGCCCTTGGAATTCGTCAGGCGATACCGGGTGCAGCGTTCCACATCGGGCTTCCAGATCTCGTAACCGTTGAACATGACCTTGTCGCCATGCGGGATCGCGTCACACGGACATTCACGGTCACACTTGTGGCAGGAACTGCAGAATTTCTGCAGGCCGAAATTGATCGGCTTGTCGACTTCAAGCGGCATGTCGGTGGTCAGCACCACGGATTTGAATCGCGGCCCGACAAACGGATTGAGCACCAGTTCGCCGATACGGCTCATTTCACCGAGGCCGGCCCACAGGATAAGCGGGATATGCAACACATCGCTTGCCGCGTTGGTCTGGGACTGCGCGGGAAAGCCGTGACCGCGCAATGTCTCGCCCATGATCCCGGCTATTTCTGCGCCGCGCAGATACCCGCGCATGGATTGCACGCCCGACATCCAGTCATCGCCACTGGCACCTTCCATCGTCTCATATCCCTGATCGATCAGCATCACGATGGCATACTTGTGATACATCTCGATCGGCGTGCCGTCTTCCTTGTGCGAGTTCCATGCATAGCGCGGGATTTCGCAGATACCGGTCAGGTCCGACCCCAGAAAATAGGACAATGCTTTGATGGCTTTGGCATTGGCTGCGGGATCGCTGTAAGCGCTCTGATCGGCACCCTCGGCAACGTCGCCGCCCTGATGCGGGACCATGGAACGGATCACTTTGAGCAGGCTCATCCCCAGCGGATGCTTGAACGAAAATCGCGCGCGCTCACGTTGGGATTTCTCGCCGAGATCGCCCTGAAGTGAGCGTTCGAAGAACGCGGCACGTTTGGGCACGCGCGGGACTTCGTCATCGATTATCAGCGTGGTCGGCCGGTCGACCCGTTTGACCTGTTCCATCGGATAGCGGCTGTCATGGGATTTCCGGTGCGCGCGGCGGTTACGTTCGCGACCCGACGTCGCGCCGTTGATACCCTTCCAGTAAGCCTTGTCGCGGGCATTCGCAGCGGTCGCGGCAAGCGGCGCGTCACAGGCAAGATCATAGCTGGTAGACACGATCACAAGCGTAAAGCCGCCTTCAATAAACGGGTTGGCGAGGCCGTTCTCCGTGCGCACACAAAGGCCGGACATCACCGCAAGGCGGTCGCTGTCGAGCAGTTCCTCTCCGGCGATGTGGATACGCGTATCGAATCCCATCTGTCGGATATGCCCGGAAACACAGGCTGCAATTTCAAGAGCCCGCATTTCATAGGACGACTCCACGGCACCTTCGACCCAGTCACGCGCAAGGTTCCCTTTATCGGGCAAGCGCGGGTGCTCGAGCAGCATCACGACGGCATGCGTATGCCTTTTCAGGGGGTCTGTGCCAACCAGCCAGGCATTATCGACAATTCGGCAGATACCGACCTGGCTCGCATCCATGAAATAGGCGCAGCCCTTCACATCGACGGCACGCCGTTCAAGATCGGACGGCACCGGCGCTTCTTTTTCAACCGATTCGCCTTCAACGAAACGGGTGAACAAGTCACGGTATTTAACGGCAGCCCTGCCAAGCTCGCCCTTCGCAGGGGCGGCGGCCTTCGGAACGGTGCGAGGTCGTTCGCTCTCTACGGCATAGATGGAATCATCCCGGTCGAGGGATTCGAGCGGAAACGTGCCGAGATGAAAGGGACGATTCTTGGAATCGGGGTAAAACAACATACGGGCAGTCTCCGTTCGTGCGGTTACTCGGCAGCCTGGTCGGTTGCTGTGTCTGTCTTGGTGTTTATGTCTTTGTCTTCGTCCGCACGCCGTTCCAGCCATTCCGGCGTATTGTTCTTCTTCCACGTTAGCACGGGATGAATTTCCTGAATTTCCATCGAGATATTTAGCGCCCGTGTCGCCGCCAGCGGCGCAAGATGGTCGCAGATCACCTCGTAAATTCTATCACCGGCAGCTTTGAGCCTTTCCTCTTCACGGCCGTGACCGACACGAAGGATCGTATGGACAAAAGCGTTGTCAGGATGGCCGTCGGATATGTGATAGCGGGACCGCGCCTCGCCCCGGACGCGAATACCGCTGCGCGCAAAGACGCCGGTTTCAACCCCCATGTCGCAAAGCTTCGGGAACAGAATATCGGTCCGAAGTTCGTCTTCGATATTGGTCGAATATTCGACGATCATATGCGGCATCGTTTCCTCCTGCGGGCATTGCGCCCGGTGTCTCCGCCGTTATTGTGTGAGATGATGCCGTAACACGCGATACATCACCAGATTTAGATGGGAAAACAATAAGATGAAAATAGTATCATTCGAGACTGGTGGGAACAGTTCTTTCGGGATTGAGAAAGACGGCGCGATCATCGATCTCGGCGGGCGCATCGACGGTGCCGCCGTGGCCGAGGACCTGCTGATCCCCGAACTTCAGGCAAAAGCCGCAGCCATCGCGGCGACTGCCGACGGAGACCACGCCACCGCAGACGTCACGTTGCAGATTCCGGTGACAAACCCCGAAAAAATACTGTGCATCGGTGTCAATTATGCCAACCGTAACGAGGAATACGGCGACCTGACGCCACTCCAGGAATATCCGAGCATGTTCTTTCGCGTCCCGGGCTCGTTCGTCGGTCATAACGTGCCGATTATCCGCCCGCCGGAATCCGAACAGCTCGATTACGAGGGTGAGATCGCCATCGTGATTGGTGAAGGCGGGCGACGTATTCCGCGGGCGACTGCAGAAAACCATATCGCCGCGCTGACCTGCCTGAACGAAGGTACGATCCGCGACTGGCTGCGGCACGGGAAATACAATGTTACGCAGGGAAAGAACTTCGACTGCACCGGCTCTATCGGCCCCTGGATGGTGACCGCGGATGAATTCAGCGGTTACGGCGACATGACCGTCGAGGCACGCGTCAATGGCGAAGTGCGCCAGAAAGACACCACCGCGAACCTGATGTTCGATTTCGCTTATCTGGTGAGCTATGTTTCGACGATTATGACCCTGAAACGCGGCGACATCATTTCAACCGGTACCCCCATCGGTGCCGGCGCCCGGTTCGATCCGCCGATCTGGCTGAAGCCCGGCGACGTGGTGGAAGTCGAAGCGCCCGGTATCGGCGTGCTCCGCAACGAGGTCATCGACGAAGTCGTTTGAAAACCGTCAGATCACATTCATCGTCGCGACCGTGCAGCCAACGGCGAAAATCGGGATCGGTGCATAGAACAGAATTTCTCCGGTCGCGCCCTCGGTTGCACCGGCGACAGCGATAAAGGTGCGGATTTCGAACCCACCCTGCCCGGCATCACGATAAGTTTCTTCATCGGTATAGGACAGCAATTCGCGGCGCCGGTTATTGATGAAGCGGTCGAGAAACTGCCGGTCCCATTCCTCGTTGATTTTCCCGGAATCGGGTGTTGCCGGCCAGTGCGAGATACCGCCCGCGCCGACAATGGCGATCTTTTCCGGCGCCGCATCGCAGGCCACACGCAGGGCCTTGCCGAATTTCCAGGCGCGGTGTAACGGCGCCAGCGGCGGCCCCTGGCAATTGATATTCACCGGGATGACCGGCATGTCATACCGCGGCGTCAGGAAATGCAACGGCACCATGATGCCGTGATCGAACTGCCATTCCTCGGCATAGGCGACGTCGATCTCATTCATGATATTGATAATCAGACGTCGCGACAGGTCCGGCGTCCCGGGAATCTGCGTGCGTTTTATACCAAGCCACGCCTCGTCCTCTATCGGCCCGGTATAGGTCTCTCCCATACCGATACAGAACGCCGGCATGTTGTTCATGAAGAAATTGGCAAAATGCTCGGCACCGATTACGACCAGCGCTTCGGCGCCGGATTCCTCAATCGCCCGGCGCATCCGGTCGAAACCTTCATACAACCCGTCGCGCAGGACGGGATCGGCGCGGTCGGCACGCCCCGTGATACCCGGCGCATGGCTGCAGGCACCTGCAAAAACGAGTGGCATCGCTATTCTCCTACCATTGCGTAGATACCGTCCCGCACGGGCCCATGTTCTGCGACACCATCGCGCATCGCCTGCAGGTAATCGTCCCACTCGAATTTCTTCAGAGCGGCATAATGCATCAGCAGCTGACCGTTCACGCCAAGCACGTAGAGCAACCCGATATCCGGCGCACGGATAGCGGTCAGTTCTCCTTCCGTCAGATCATAACCCGCAAGCACGCTGTCCATGTCATTGGTGAACTGCGTGCGGATCACTTCGTCACGGTTCAGCTGATAGAGCAGTTTCTGCACATGGTAGAGGCTCATTTCATAGCTCC
>CAJQLI010000118.1 GCA_905479125.1 uncultured Alphaproteobacteria bacterium
GTCGCCTCGAACGGATACAGGTTCACCACGATAAGATCGATCGGGGCAATATCGTGCTCTTCCATCGCCGCCAGATGTCCGGCGTCACTCCGCCGGGCGAGGATACCGCCATGGACGGTCGGGTGCAGGGTCTTTACCCGGCCATCCATCATTTCGGGAAACCCGGTATGGTCAGCGACATCTTTTACATCAAGACCGGCGTCACGCATCGCTTTCGCAGTGCCGCCGGTCGAGAGTATTTCAACGCCATGGCCTGCGAGAAAAGTGGCAAATTCCACCAGGCCGGATTTATCGGATACGGAAATCAGAGCCCGCCGGATAGCGGGGGATTGGTCAGTCATCGAATAGCCTCCGTGGCGTGTCCGTTTTATCCGGATACCGCCTTTTGTGGGTTCTGGTCATCGGGTGATTTGAATTCCGGTACAAGCCGCTGAACGATCGCACGGGTATCAACTGCCCTGCCCGCATGGGCCGCGACTGTCAGCTCGTCAATCGCCTGGCCCAGCAGGGCAAGGTCCGTCGCGCGTGGCGCGGCAAGCAGAATGCCGGGATGCGGCGTCGGCACGAGTTCTTCCGACGCGTGCAGAATTTCCTCGAACAGTTTTTCGCCCGGGCGCGACCCGGTAATTTCTATCTTGATGTCGATATCGGGCTGCATCCCGGCGAGCAGAATTATCTGGCGCGCAAGGTCTATGATCTTCACGGGCTCCCCCATGTCGAGCACGAATATCTTGCCCTGTTCCGTGGTATCCGCGACGCCCTGAACGGATGACTGCAGGACCAGTTCAACGGCTTCACGCACGGTCATGAAATAGCGTGTCATATCCGGGTGAGTGACCGTCAATGGACCACCCGCCGCGAGCTGGCGCTGGAACAACGGGACAACAGAGCCCGTCGACCCCAGGACATTGCCGAACCGGACAGTAACGAAATGCGTCCGATCCTCGCCCCGCACCGCCTCGGCAAGATCGAGCGCCTGGCAATAGCTTTCTGCCACCCGTTTCGTTGCACCCATCATGCTCGACGGGTTCACCGCTTTATCGGTAGAGATCAGCACCATTGCCCGGGTGCCGTGTGTCCGGCAGGCATCTGCGACAACGCGTGTGCCGGCGACATTCGTCAGCGCCCCTTCATCGGGGTGCAGTTCAACCATCGGCACATGCTTCAATGCAGCCGCATGGAAAACCAGTTCAGGCCGCTCAACTGCGAAAACCCGGTCAATCCGGTCCTTGTCGCGGACATCAGCGAGGATCGCGCGCCGTACGATATCCGGCGCTTTCTCGCCGATCTCCATATCGATCGAATAGAGCTGGTATTCCGAGCTATCCAGTAGAGCGATCGCCGCCGGTTTGAAAGCCGCGATCTGACGACAAAGCTCGGAGCCGATAGTGCCACCCGCCCCGGTCACAAGAATCCGTCGCCCGCCGATAAGATCGGCCATGCTGTCACGGTCGAGGGAAGCCTGGGGGCGACCGAGCAGATCTTCAATGTTAATCGGCCGGACTTCAGGGGCTGCGTTTACGTTCTCTCGGAAGTCGTCAAGCTGCGGCATCCGCGCCAATCCGATCCCGAGTTCTTCCGATATCGCGAGGAGACGCTGGATTTCCTCGCCTTCGATCCGCGATTTAGTCACGATCAGACGTTGCGGGCGGCGGCCTTCGCGATCCATCCGTGCAACAATCGCCGGGATATCGCCAATATCGCCCAGGACCTGAACACCGTGAATATTGTGACCGACGCGCCGACCCTTTTCGTCGACCAGGCCGACGGCATGCCACGCTGACTGACGTGCCCGGTTAATCGCCCGAATAAAGAGTTCCGCTGAATCGCCGGCGCCGATCAGCAGAACGGGGATCCGCCGTTCACCGTCACGTTCGATGGCATCGTTTGCCCGCCGGTCCTTGAACAGGCGATACAGAAAGCGCGGGCCACCAAGCAGGGCAAGAAGGACCAGCCAACTGATCGGCAGCGCAGACCGGGGAATGAATTCAAGGCGGGATACCAGAAACATTGCCGCAAGAAACACCAACGTAACAATCGTTGCGGCCCGGGTAATCGCCACGAGGTCTTCCACCGAAGCATAACGCCAGACACCGGCATAAAGCCGAAGACCCCAGAATACCGTCGCGGCAATCACCGTGTAGATCACGGTGGCGAGGACGATAAAATCGGTGGCGAAGTAGTCGAAATCGCCGCCGACACGCAGATACAGTGCCGCCACGAACGAAATCGCCGCCACGACAGTGTCGTGAGCGAACGCTATACGCGCTCTTTTCCCGCGCAGGGTGAAAGTCTTGAAATCGGGCAATTGACGCATCGTCTGAAATCCAACTTCAGGATATCACAGCTCGGCCGACTCGCACACCTGCGCAAGCAGCGGTGACGCCAGATTTAAATTTTGGGAAAAGGGAGGGAGGCGCTAGCGGGTAGCGCAATGCGCGGCGGCTGTAGCCGCAATCCCCTGGGCAGGGGAAAATGGGGGTATCCAGCCGAAGGCCTGCCGGAATGCGGTCGAATCGACCTGCAGGGAGCCGCAAAGCCTCTGGGCCGCAGCCTGTTTACCGACAAGAGCGGCCATCGATTCCAGCACCGAGGCGGGAATCACAAGACGCGGAGCGTGCCGGTTCAGTGAATAGCGCAAATGACCGACGAGTTCTGCAGTAGACATATCTTCGCCGTCGCTGAGCAAAAAAGTGCCCCCTCCGGCTGCGGCCGCGCTGATCACGGCCTCAATCGCGTGGGTCAGGTTTCCCAGGAAAAGAAGGCTCCGGCGGTTGTTTGTTATCCCGTCCAGCGGCAGCGGTAGAAACGTGTCACATATCCGCAGAAGAGCGGCGAAATTCGCACGGACCGACGGTCCATACACAAGCGGCACCCGCAGCGTCGTAATCGTCATCTTCGTTGTGGCTGCTATTTTCTGCAAAGCATCCTCGGCATCCCGCTTGGATCGCCCATAGGCATCTTCAGGTGCCGGCGCGTCGCGCTCTGAAAACGCAACGCCGGAGGTTTGCTCGCCGTTGACCTTTACCGAGCTCAGAAACACAAACCGGGCAACCCCGGCCTTCGACGCCGCTTCCGCCAGGCGCTGCGTCACATCCCTATTGGCCTGCCGAAAGGCAATGTCGGGATCAGTCGCTGTTTCGCGCATCATATGCACGCGTGCCGCAAGATGGATAACCACGTCCATCCCGTCGACCACACTTGAAAAATCCCGGACCTGTGTCAGATCGCCAATGGCCCGGGCCTCCATCCAGTCACGGGCTGCCGGCTGTTCCCGGAAAATGCCGACAACATGGCACCCCGATGCAGATAGTCGGCGGCAGAGCGCGTCCCCGACAAACCCGCCGGCCCCGGTGACGAGAATTCTCATTGGCGACTTTGTGCCGTTAGTCAGGGTTGGCGTCATTCAGGCGATCGACGGCGGCATACCAAAACAGTGATTCCGGCGATAAGAAACATGCCGGATACCCACCAGGTCTGCCACGCACCGAAACTGATCATAGCGATAACGTAGGTTGCACCGATCGATGCGACGGCTCCCGCCCGGGCGACCCTGTCGGCAGCATATCGCCTCGCCATATCAGTAGAGACCAGAACAATCGCCGCACCGAACAGCGCCCCGAGAATTCCGAGCTCGAGCCGCCATTGAAGAGCGGCGTTATGGGGGTGCAGAGGGAGAGCCTTCTCGCTGACATCAAGATTGGTCTGACTTCCGGGCATCGCACGGGATGTATTGAAGCCCCAACCCAGAACAGGACGTTCCGCGATTCGTTGGGTTGTAAAATCCCATATCACCAGCCGGTGATAGGTTGATCGCGGCAGGTTGAGTGTTTCGAACAGTTTTTTGGGTGGTGGAAGAGTGTGATCAATTGTCGGCGCCAAAACCACGGCAGCCGCCATGATCAAGCCGACAGTCATGGGGCCGACTTTCGGAAGCATATAAACCACGACGAAGATAAATCCCCCCACAAAAAGGGATGCAAACGCAGAGGTATTAATAAAGAACGGCAGACCCGCAGCGAAGGCACATACTGCTGCAAGCG
>CAJQLI010000119.1 GCA_905479125.1 uncultured Alphaproteobacteria bacterium
TCTGACGGTGGGCAAGAACGTGATGGTGCCCCTGAAAGAACACACGGGACTGTCCGCATCGCTGATGGCCGAAATAACGGTCTACAAAATCGCCATGTCAGGACTGCCGCATGACGCCTGCGCCAAATACCCCGCGGAACTCTCGGGTGGTATGCGGAAACGCGCCGGCCTGGCGCGCGCACTTGCCATGGATCCCGACATTATATTCCTCGACGAACCGACTGCCGGACTGGACCCGATAGGCGCTGCCGCCTTCGACGAGCTTATCGGCGACCTGCAAAAGACACTGGGACTCACTGTTGTCATGGTCACCCACGATCTCGACAGTCTTTACGCAATTTGCGACCGGGTCGCCGTCCTTGTCGACAAACATGCTATTGTCGGCACTCTTCAGGAACTGGCGGCAAATCCACACCCCTGGATGCACGACTATTTCCACGGCCCGAGAGCACGGGCCGCAACGGCGAGCGGAGACAAGTAATGGAGACGCGGGCAAGTTATGTTGTGGTCGGTACGTTCGTACTGGCGCTGATCGCCGCAGCATTCGGCGTGGTCCTGTTCCTGACCCGCACGAACTTTGAAGACACCCCGAAGACCTACATGTCTTATTTCACCGGTTCCGTCACCGGTCTGCAGGTGGGTAGCCCCGTCCGGTATCGCGGCGTCCCGGTCGGATCAGTCAACGATATTCGCATCGACCCTTCGGATGTAGAGCGCGTGCGGGTAATCATGGAGATCATCCAGGGCACGCCCATCAAGACCGATACGAATTCAACGCTGGGCCTGCAGGGCATTACGGGCGTCGCTTATATCGAACTGACCGGCGGCACGCACGAAAGCAAGCCGCTCGCCGCAATCGGTGGCGCCAAGGTTCCGGTGATCCCGTCGAAAACGTCAGGTATTCAGCAGGTCCTAGCCACCGCGCCGGAGCTACTGGAGCGCGCCGTCGTTATTACCGAACGACTGGCGTTGATCCTGGATGACCGGAACGTGCAATCAATCTCCGACACTCTGGAAAATCTCAGCAAACTCACCGGCACCCTTGCGGGAAGCAGCGGTCAGATCGAGCAGCTGATTGCCGATAGTCAGAAGACATTCGTTGCGTTGCAAGAAGCGGCGGATGGCATTGCCACACTCACGGGCGGTCTGAATGCCAAGATGGGACCGATTGCCGATGGCGCACAGGATGTCATTGTCGATGTTCACAAAGCCGTGCGTGGTTTTAACCGGGTTGCCGGTCAGCTGGAACTCATGGTTAACGAGAACCGTGATTCAGTTCGCGATTTTCCTCCGGCGGTCTGTATGAACTTTCCCAGTTTATCGCCGAAGGTCGCGTCCTTATCTCGGCCCTGACACGGCTGTCGGCACAGATCGAAAGGGATCCGGCCCGGTTCTTTTTCGGCGACAATCAGAAAGGCTTCGAGGCGAAATGACATTGAGCAAGGTATTAAAAATACATCCGCTCGCTCTGAGCCTGATTCTTACCGGTTTTCTCACCGCGTGTGCGGGGAACCTCTTGCCGGGCGCGAGCAACGACCCGCCCAGCCTCTACGTGCTGACACCTAAAACCACCTTTCCCGATGCCCTGCCGAAGGTCGACTGGCAGTTGACGATCCCGTTGCCGGTAGCGGATGCCGCCCTGAACACGGCACGCATTACATTGCGCCAGAACCCGATCTCGCTTGAATATTACGCCCGCGCCAACTGGGTCGATACAGCACCGCAGATGATCCAGACCCTGCTGGTCGAAAGCTTCGAAAATTCGGGCAAGATTATCGGTGTCGGGCGACAGTCCGTTACCCTGCGCGCTGATTACAGCCTGCTCACCGATCTGCGAGAATTTCAGGCGGAATACCTGGGCAACGGCCCGCCCCGCGTCCGGGTGCGGCTCAATGCAAAGCTGGTCAAGATGCCCCAGCGGACAATCCTGGCAACCGAAACGTTCGAATTCCTTGAGCCTGCCGCAAGTTCAGATCTGGAAGCCGTTGTCAGTGCCTTCGACGTCGCACTGGGGAAAACCCTGAAACGGATTGTCGGCTGGACACTGAAGTCGGTGCCACCGGAATCGCCGCGCGCACGCCGTTAATTAGAAGCGCGCCGCTCAGGTCCCCTTGGGTTTCGCCAGATAGTCAGACATCTTGGACACCAGCTTTTCTGAATCACCGGCGGTGAGCATGTAGGTCCAGCCCTTCGTCCGCTGGTTGATTTCCGCGACAGACTTTTCAGCAGCCGCCTTCTTTTTCGCATCGGTGACGCTCGGGTCCACCTCTGCCGAGAAACGGCCCCAGAAATCATCTCCGAATTTCGCCGTTTCGATCCGGACGGTGTAACCGTCCCACACAGTGTAATGCGCGACCCACGGCTTCGCAGGCCATTCCTGCTTTTCAGCCTTCTGCACATCATCGAACATCATGCGCCACATAACACCTGCAAGCGGATCGGCTTCATCCTTGTTCTTGATCGAGCGCCCTTCGGGCAAATTCTCGATTGTAAAGTTCGGCGCCTTCACGTCTGCCTTGGCAAGAATGATTTCCGCGCCTTCCGGGCTCGCTACAACCACCCTGCGAATTTTTTCCTGACCGTAATTAACGATCTGTCGGGCCATCCAGTTATTGGGTTCCTCGCCAAGGTCGACCTGACCGCGTGCAAGCCAGGTGTCTTTTTCGTCAGCACGGCGGATATACGTGCCGGCACCGCCGGTACCGAAGAGGTTCGGGTTGAGTTTCCCTATCACGACATCGGCAAGAACGGTGCCCTTCTCGTCTTTGAGCACGATCTTGCGCGACTTCGCCTTTTCGTCAGACGGATCGTTCAGTTCAAGCCGTTCATACCGCGTCGCATCAGCGGTTTTTTTTTCGATCAGCTTGAAGTTCGACAGGTTGACGATGGCCGCTTTGACCTTCTGGAACTCGACGCGATAGCCGTCTTTCTGATCCAGTCCCCAGTTATCGCCCGTCAGGGTCATCGAAAACTCGGAATTTGCGTTCCTGATTTCAATCTTTGCAACGTTGTTCACGTTTTCAGACAGTTTCGGAAACGCAGGATCGGTTCCCGCCGTCAGCGATGTGATTTCGGTCTGCGTCGAGACAGCGACACCAGCCGCCACAACAGCCGCGGCTGTCAGTCCTGCAAATGCATAGAATGTTCCGGGTTTCATTGTGCGGTCTCCACTTCCGATCAGGACGCCGTCCGGGCGCGTTTGCGATTGCGGCGCACCAGCGCAACGATCACTGCAAAAATTGCTACAGCGGCCGGCATGGCCGCGATGTTGACCAGCTTAAGATTTCCATCAAGCTCGTCGATATCCCGACGCAGGTTAAGCTGAACGCCCCGCAACTCGCGGCGGATTTCAAGGACCCGGCCACGGAACTTCCCGATCGCTTCCTGCTGCTCCGGCGACATCACCGCGCCGCTCTTGGCGCGTTCAGTCGTCTGGAGCTCCTGCATTTTCTTTTCGACGTCGGCAAGTTCCTTCACCAGGCTGCGTTCCTTGGTACGATACTTGTCTTCCGCCTCGTTCTGGATTTCCTCGACAAGTTCGAACGGACGCGCAGACAGACCTCGGCTGCGAAGCCCGATCAGCGAGCTGGAACCGGACAGGTTATCAGCGGCATTGACGACGAAGTCGGCATTGTTGGCCGTCGGAACTGTCACGGTCTGTCCGAAAAGGTCCTGCGTCCGGACCCAGAACAGATCGGCGATGAAATCCGTGTCGGCAACGATAATGATATTCGCCGGCTTTTCGGATTTCGTCAGATGCGGCTTCGCAGGAGCAGCCTTTTCGTCTTTCTTCGCATCCTTCTTGGAAGTGTCTTCCGGCGGACCGTCCGGAAATGCGCTCTTCACCGTACCACTGAGCCTTGCGGCCAGAATGTAAGCCTTATCCTGAGGTTTGAACTGCTGCAGAATATCTGCCGGCTTCGGATCACGCCGAACCATATCGGCGGGAAACGGACCTGACGATGTCGTCGACGTTATCAGCGGTTCCACTTTCACCGTCGCATCATCGGCAATCTCGAAATATCCGGGGGTGCCGAAATTCACCAGACGCAGCTGCGATGTCGTTACATCCGTTGAATTGATGTTTTCCGGGCCATAGCTGGTCCAAGCCACATAACGCGTGATAATCGGCCGGCCGAATGAATCGACACCCGCCTGCACGCGCTGTCCGGCCTTCACATCGCCGAGCACCTTGTCTTTGTCGAACTTGATGCCCCAGGCCTTGAACAGCTTCGGCAGACCGGAGCCAAGCCCCGGCGGCAGGCGCAGGGCCTGATTGCTGCGCGCACCTTCTTCAGCATGTGGATCGACAAAGACCATCGCCTTGCCGCCACGAAGGACATACTGGTCGATCGCGTATTTGGATACGTCGCTCAGGCCAAAGGGATGAACGATCATCACGAGGTCGATATCGTCGGTGATCTTCGGCGTCAGGCCCTGGGGCCGCACTTCGAAGAACTGTTTGAGCTGATCGACCAGCGCCCATGCCTTGTATTTCTTGAGCGGGTCTGAATCGATCGGAATACCGGCAACCAGCGCGATGACCTTTTTCTTCGGGTTCGCGAGGTTATTAATCATCCGGGTCAGGTCGTATTCCAGGAACTGTTCGCGCTGAGGTGTCAGGAAAGGAATTACGTCCGTGTCATCGGTCGTATTCGTTGCCGCGATACCGAAATATCCGAGATCACCGGCTTCGGTGATCGGCACACCACTCAGGCCGAAACCGACTGCCCGGTCTTCCTCGGGCGAAAACGGCTCAGGGTCGACAAGCTGAAGCCGGATGGCTCCCTTGGAAAGATCGACATAGCGCTCAAGCAGTTCCTGAACGCGGTCGCCATAGGCGGTAAGCCCCGGTGTGGTCTCAACCAGTTTCCGGGTCGAAAAGAACCGAAGCGTAATCGGCTCCTTCACCGCAGCAAGGGTCTCCCTGGTGCCGTCAGAAAGCGTAAAAAGCTTGTTCTCGGTCAAATCGACCTGAACGCCCTTGATCGCCGCTTCGGAAAAGATATTGATTGCCAGGAACAGAACAATGGCAAGTGCCAGTGCGGCGACACCGAATTTGCGGCTGTCTCTGACGATGGGTTTATTGCTATTTACCATGATGTGTCCTCATGACCCTTTCTTGAGGTCGACGATCACGACGTTCGCGAACAGGAAAACGCCGATAACCGACGCCATGTAGACGAAATCACGAAGATCGAAGACGCCGCGGGTAATCGCGTCGAAATTGGTCAGAAAGCTGAGCGAAGCCACCAGATCAACGATAAAGGCGTTGTCCAGACCACGAAACGCCGATTGCACCGGCTCCAATCCGCTCATCATGAAGATGAAGCAGACCGCTGCGGTTATGACGAAGGCGATAACCTGATTGCGGGTCAATGCCGAAACGAAACTGCCAATGGCGAGGAATGCACCCGCCATCAGGAAGCTTGCAACATAACCGGCGATGATGACCCCGTTATCAGGCGATCCGAGATAATTCACCGTGATCCAAATTGGAAAGGTCAATGCCAGCGCAATACCGGCAAAAATCCAGGCGGCAATGAACTTGCCCGCCACTGCCTGTGTCGTGGAGACAGGCAGGGTCATCAGAAGTTCGATGGTCCCGGATTTCCGTTCCTCGGCCCATAGCCTCATCCCGACGGCCGGTATCAGGAAAAGATACAACCACGGATGAAACGAGAAAAACGCCTGAAGATCAGCCTGGCCGCGCTGGAAAAAACCACCGAAAAAGAACGTGGTCGCGCCGGCAAGTGCGAGGAAAATCACAATGAAGACATAGGCCAGCGGCGTCGAGAAATAGGCGAAAAGCTCACGCTTGGCGATTGCGAGGGACGTGCTCATGCGTTTTCTCCCTGCTCGTCGCCGGTAAGCTGGCGGAACACGTCTTCAAGACGCCCACGTTCGACATAGAGCTGCTCGATGGTGATGCTGCGGTCGCTCATCCGGGCGTTAACCGTCTCGATAATCGTCGCCCCGTTCTTCGACACGACAACGACATGCGCGGTATCACCGACATGTTCGCCCGTCTCGATGCGCTCGATATCGCTGATACCGCCAAGCGCTTCTTTCAGCGTGTCGACGTGATCACGATGCAGCCGAACCGATACAGCATTGTAATAGGTAGAACGGCGTTCAAGATCCGCCGGCGTTCCGTCTGCTATCATTTTGCCCCGGGCGATAACGATCGCACGACTGCAGACGGCATCGACTTCTTCGAGCACATGGGTCGAAATGACAATAACCTTGTCCTTGGACATATCGGCGATCAACTGACGAACATGATGCTTCTGATTAGGGTCCAGGCCGTCCGTCGGTTCATCCAGAATCAGAACATCTGGATCGTGCAGGATTGCCTGGGCCAGCCCGACGCGGCGCTTGAAGCCCTTGGAAAGGGTGCCGATCTGCTGGTTGAAAACTTCGTTCAGCTGCAGTTTGTCGACCGCGTTGTCGATCCCATTACGCCGCTGAGCGCCGGACAGGCGGCGCACATCCGCTACGAAAGACAACATCCCGGACGGGGTCATATCTTCGTATAGCGGCGCACCTTCCGGCAGGTAACCGATATGACGCTTAACCGCGATGGGATCGCGCGTGACGTCGCTGCCACAAACAATCGCCGTGCCCGCAGTTGGTGTCAGGAAGCCCGTCACCATTTTCATCGTCGTCGATTTGCCGGAACCGTTCGGACCAAGAAAGCCCAGAACTTCACCCGCAGCGACGGAAAAACTTACATCGTCCACCGCAGTGAACTGGCCGAATTGCTTTGTCAGGCCCTGAATGTCGAGCATTGTGCTCATTGTCGTATCATCCTCCCGGTTCGTTCCGCTGTCTGGGCTATCGGGGTTCCCCGACGCCGGTTTTACACCGGTCAAGCTACCAAGAACCGCGAGGAACTAAAGCCCCGCGGCGGGTTCGTCAACAGCGCTTGTCAGTAGCTATAGTTAATACCGTGTCATTGCGGTGCATCGTCCCTGTCGTCAAAACGGCCAAAAGCCGGGCCACTACAGCCCGGCTTTTGGTTCTTTAAGGTTTATGCTGCTTTTGCAGTCTGGTCTTCGATAACGCTCGTTACCGTCTGGATTTCAATCTTGCGCGGTTTCATCGCTTCGGGAATCTCCCGCACCAGATCAATCACCAGCAGACCGTCTTTAAGGTCCGCCGCCTTTACCTCGACATGATCGGCGAGCTGGAAACGCCGCTCGAACGCCCGTCGTGCGATGCCGCGATGAAGAAAGTTCACATCATCGTTTTCATTGGCACCCTTGCCGATAATGACAAGCTGGCCATCGCGCACTTCTACATCGAGGTCCTGGGGACCAAAGCCGGCCACTGCGACACTGATCTGATAGGCGTCTTCTCCGGTTTTCACGATATTGTAGGGCGGGTAGCTGTCTGCCGCTGTGTTTTTCTGGGCGGCATCCAGCAATGACGTCATACGGTCAAAGCCGACAGCAGAGCGGTAAAGGGGGGAAAAATCGAAAGTTCGCATTCACATATCCTCCTGTGAGCAACATGTTACAGAGCCGCCGAAGAGGCCGGCTCCAAGTTAATGCCCGGCCCCGAAGGGGCACCGGACAACACATATGTGGGATGCGAAAATCGAATTTCAAGCCGTCATAACATATTGTTTTAAATAAGCTTCTTCACATAATCAGCGATTGCGAGTGACGATGTCACACCAGGAGATTCGATACCATAAAGATTAATCAGTCCCGCTACTCCGTGATCATCCGGCCCCTGAATCAGGAAATCCCGCGCCGCTTCGGCCGATGACTGCATCTTCGGCCGGATACCGGAATAGCCGGGCTGGATCGCGCCGTCTTCAAGCGCCGGGTAATATTTACGTACCGCAGCGTAAAATTTATCGGCACGTCCAGGGTCGACGTCGTAGTCGATCTCATCGACCCATTCGACATCGGGCCCGAACCGGACCTGGCCACCGAGATCCACCGTCACATGGACACCGAGACCGGCTTTTTCCGGCACCGGATAGATCGGGCGGCTGAACGGAGCTTTGCCGGACAACGTATAGTAGTTCCCCTTGCAGTAATATGTCGGCGGGATCGTCTCCTCGGGAATGCCGGATATCGTCGATGAAATGGACTGCGCCCACAGCCCCGCGCTGTTGATCACCAGGTCGGCGGAAAGCGACATCGGTGCATCGCCGCCACACTCCAGCCTGATCCCGTCATTCAGTACCTGCCCGCCGGTCACAGGCGTCATAAAGGCGAACATCGCGCCCGCTTCCTCCGCATCTCCCTGCAGGGCGAGCATATAGGAATGACTGTCCAGAATACCGGTAGACGGCGACCATAATGCTCCAACGCAATACACCGCCGGTTCCATCTCGGTCACCTGTTCCGGCGTCATCCATTCAAGGTCCGGAACGCCATTGGCGGCTGCTGTCTTTTTCAGACGCTCCAGCTCGGGCATTTGTTCAACATCGGTGGCAACAATAATTTTTCCGCAATTGTTATAGGCGACGCCGTGTTCATCGCAGAACGCGTACATTGCCTTTTTGCCCTCGACGCAGAACCGTGCCTTCAGGCTTCCGGGCGGATAATAGATGCCGGCATGAATGACCTCGCTGTGACGCGAACTGGTCTCGGTGCCGATCGCATCCGCCTTCTCGACCACGACAACCTCGCGACCTGTCTGAGCGACGGCACGCGCAACCGCCAGACCAACAACACCAGCACCAATGACGATGCAATCAACACGTTCGGTCATGCGTTGTCGCTGTCGTCAGGAACGGTACCGAAGTGCTGACCACTGGATTGAAGCCAGGCTTCTTCCTCCGGCGTCGTCTCACGACCCAGCATGGCGTTGCGATGCGGAAAGCGTCCGAACTTCTCCACGATGTCCTTGTGAAGGATCGCAAAATCAATCCATTCGGCCTTGTTCTGATGTTCATCGATATCCTCAAACAGCGCGACGCTTTTCAACTGGTCGGCGATATTTTCGCTATGCTCGAAGGGTAGATAGGCGAAAAGTTTCTCGACTGTAATCAACTCGGCATGCAGCGGGCTTGCAACCAGTTCTTTCGCGGTCGCCAGGGCCACGGGATCAGCCGCGAAGGACTGACCGTTTCCCCGAAAGATATTCCTTGGGACCTGGTCCAGCAGGACGATGAGCGCCACCCAGCTGCGTGCGTCCGATTTCCAGTCCTGAAAACCCCCTTCGGCAGCCCGATGATACATATCCTGGAATCGCTCTTGCAATTCCCGATCCGTATCCGCTGTGCTGGCAAACCAGAATTCCCGGACTTCACCGTGCCCGTCAGCAGCCGGAGCCCCAAACCAGTAATCATAAATCTTGCGCCACTCGGCCATCGCTTTCTCCCGTTGCGTCCCTGACAGGGTTTTAAAGCCTTAGCGCAGTGTGCAACAAGCCGCCGATCACAATCATCCGGCAAATCGTCGGCGGGAAAATCTCGATCGTCTTCAACAAAGCGTCCCTCGTCGCCGCGTCGGGCAGAACGGCGCCGTCGCCGGGCGGGGCCAATTGCGCAAAAATATCCCGTGCTATCTCGTCGGATTTCTTCGATATCGCCGCTACTTGCCGTTCGATTACCCCGTCCTCTGCCAATGGTTCCAGCCAGTCTGCAAGACCGGTCAATAAATCCGGCCAGGCAGCGAAATGACGAAACAGAGATGGCACCAGCCCGCTATTTTGACCCGTGGTAAGCCGGGCAAGGTGAAAGAGCGTATCCCTCGTCTCAGGCGCCACTCTCTCCAGCGGTGTCATCGGAAGAAGCGCCGGCAATTCCGGGATGTCGACCGGAACAGGCGGGCGGCAGACGGCCGGTCGGCCGGTCTCCAGCGCTATTGCAAGCACCCGGAGGCTCAGCGCGTTCATCGGGTTTGCACGATTATAGGCATCAACCGTTTCGATAGCCCTTTGGCTCTGTATGTTGGACAAACCAGCTTGGCTAAGAGAAACAATCGTTGTGGCCGGGATATCACCGAGAGTTCCCAGCCCCCGAGATCTCTCAGCGAAAACCCCATTTTCAAACACCGGGCCAACCGTACCCCATGCCCATTCGAGGGCGCCCGGGACAGTCGCCAGGTGTCGATAAACCAGATTGACCAGCTTCACTGAAAGAGATGCCTCAATCGCGGCATATATATTCCTTATCCCCTCCGGCGCATTCTCTACCGGAAGTTCATCCAATACTGGCATTTGGTCTACCGATTTAATATTCGTTCTCCTTACAGACCCCAGTAATTATTCTTCAATACCGGAATCAGTGCTCTCGTTAATGAAATATTCAACTCACGCAGGATAGATTACGCGACACTTACAACACGCCACAGGTGTATAACGAATTGAGCGGAAGTCTAACCTTCGACGTTCTCGTGCTTTCGGGAAAAGCCCAATGGACCAGCATATCGCGCTGGCCAGACGCGACGGCTGCCCAGAATGAAGCACGCAAGCTGATTGCAGGTAAAAAACACCTCGGCGTCAAGGTATCTCAGGAGACCTTCGATCACGCAGAGAACCGCTTCAAGGAAAAGACGCTTTTCAAGCACCTGAAAAACGACGGGGATTCAAAAGTACCCGCTGCGGCATCAAGATCGGCAACCGCCGCCTTCGATGACGATGACGATGACTACGACGACGACGAATATGATGAGTTCGACGATTTCGATGATTATGACGATGATGGAATCGACTGGGTAGCGCCGGTCTTCGGACTTTTCGCCGCGCTCGCCATCATTCTGACACTGGGAATTTTCTTTTTCGACGGCAAGGTCGATATCGGAAATTCCGCGAGTTCCAGTTCTAGTTCCAACTCAGATTATTTTATCTTCGATTTGCCCGCGGCAATCACAAACGTCTCAAGCGGTAACGAACAATTCTCCGTCCGGATCGACCTGAAGCTCGAACTGGATGAATCAGGGGATGCAGAGGCGGTGGAACTTCGCCTGGCCCAGATAATGGAATCCGTGATTAGCGAAATACAGACAACCGACGCCGGCGACCTGAAGAGGAGCGAAAAAATTCTACTGCTCCGCAGTAACCTGAAACAAAAAATCCAGGACGCCATGGGCAAAACAAACCTCAATGGCGTCCTGTTTCATAGTATTCAGGTTTTCTGACGAGCCTGCCTATTTCGCCGGGAACTTTACCGTCGAATTCAGGAACGTATTGTTATATGCGCCCTTGATATCGAACGGTTTGTCGAGGTTGAAATAGGTCTCAACCATCTTGTAGTCGCTGGCCATCCGCGTGTCGTCGAAATGACCGAGCGCAACATTACGCGACGTTGCGTCGTTCATCAGTTCGGTAACAAGGTTCCAGTTTTTCATCGACGATTCTGGCTTCAGCCCTGAATTCGCCGCGACAAGAGCGTCAATGCATGGCCCCGGTGTTTTCACACAATCGGCATAGGCCTGCTGGGTGATCTTGACGAAAGCGCCGACCGTTTTCGGGTTCGCGGCAAGGTATTTCCCGTTGGCAATAATCGAGTTTCCATAGGGATTGATGCCATGATCGCGCCACGGCATGAAGCCCATATCGTCACCCAGCACCCTCTGGAAGATGAAGTGAATATTGTAGAACGACGTGGTGATATCGATGTTCTTCGATTTCAATGCAGCGATCTTGGCATTCGGCGCGATGTTTACCCAGCGGACAGACTTCGGATCCACACCAGTTGCCGCGGCGAGTGCGGGCCACATCTTTCGCGCCGCATCCCATGCCGGATTACCGATTTTCTTTCCGGCAAAATCCTTGATGCTCTTGATGCCGGAGCTTTTCAGCCAATACATCCCGTACGGTGAATTGGCATAAATGTTCATTACGCCGACCAGGTCCGCGCCCTTGCCCTTTGTCACAAGCGCCGTACCAAGATCCGCAATACCAAGCTGGTTTTTTCCGATGCCGACGCGCTGAGACGATAGTGTGGACCCCTTTCCCTGCTCGATTGTGAGATCGATACCGGCCTTTTCGTATAGGCCGCGGGCCTTGGCCCAATACACAGGCGCATGATCGCCACCTGCGACCCAGTTAAGAATGAAATTTATCTTTTCCGCGCTCTGGGCGGGCAGCGCAGAGAATACGATTGCCGCTGCTGAAACGGTTGCGAGCAGATTTTTCCTGATCATGTGCGTTCTTCCCTATTACGTTGGTTCAACATTTGTCGTTGTATTGAGATGTGGCAACCCGGCAATTGGCATGACCGAATAGGCCATGCACCTTATCGTCATGCCTCTTGCCGACGCGCCACGCCTAGCGTAAGTAACTATATAGTTATTTCAGGCTGGGACCCGGCATCCTACCTGTCAATAAATCTTCTCGCGCCGCGCAAGGCCCTGTCCTGGCGAAGCGGAACAAAAACCCGATGGGGGGGGGTGGATGGCAGTACTCACTTATATCCGGCGATACTGGATCGCTGTCGCGGCACATCTCGCGGTGCTCCTAGCCTGGCAGCTGTTCGTCCAGCTTGGCGAAATTGAACCCTATATAATGCCTTCGCCT
>CAJQLI010000120.1 GCA_905479125.1 uncultured Alphaproteobacteria bacterium
CGTTAAGACTCGCGCCCGAATTCGCCCCCGGTCTTGCGGGGCTCGAACCCGGGGGGAAGGTGCTGGTGCTGTACTGGTTTCATCGCGCCCGTCGGGACATGACCCAGCTACCGGTCCGCGAAGGGGTGCGCGACAAGCCGGCCGGGGTATTCAGCTTGCGCACTCCGCCGCGACCCAACCCGATCGCCGCGCAAACCGTCGACATTCTCGACGTCCGGGACGGTGTATTGGAGGTCGTGGGCCTCGATTGCCTCGATGGGACGCCTTTACTGGATATCAAACGCACGAAGAGGTGACCGGCAGAACTGTGTGATCACCGACCGGGCAGCGGAGAAATTAACACTTTCGTAACCATAATTTTATGGTCGTGACGTCCGGCAACCCTATTTGTTACGTATGACCAGGGCGGCGTAAACGTTCATTTCGCTAGCAGGGAAAAGATAAATCATGCGTTTCGCGGATGATCGGATCGGAAAATTTTACGGGTTCCTGACGACCCTGGTGGTGGGTCTTGCCCTTAACGCCCCGGCGAGCGCGACGGAGGTTGTTGCCGATGGCTGGAAGGTAATCGAATTCCCCGGCATTGCGCCGTCCCGCTTCGTCAGGGCGCCAAATGGTAACATCGATGTTCTGTCGGATAAAAGCAGCGCGATGCTGTATCGAGCGCTCGGTCCCGATGAAGCCGGGCGGCGGTATTTGACCTGGCGCTGGCGTGTCGACAAGACGCCGCCGCCGACCGATCTGACCCGTCGCGGCGGCGACAGGCCGCTGGCCGTGCACCTGTGCTTCAAGGGCAAGGGACGGGAAGCCGGTTTCATGGACTGGGTGACCCGGGCGGTCAGTCCCGATGTCGAGGGATTCAGCCGTGATCATCGTTGTCTCACCTATGTGTGGGGTGGCAAGGCTGCCGCGGGGCGCATGTTCCCCAATCCGTATATGAAAGACCGTGGGTTCATGGTGATCCTGCGTGGCGTCGGGGCGCCGACGGGTGAGTGGTTCATGGAAAAAATCGATTGCGCGATGGATTACCGTTCAGCCTTTGGAGAGGATCCGCCCAGACCTTCCTTTATTGCCATCTCCGGCGATTCCGACGGCACGGGAAGTGTCGCGGCGGGCACCATCGCGACACTGACCTTCAGCGATAACTGACTTTACTGGAAAACGGGAAACAGCCGATGCATTGCGCCCCATCTGCCACAGCAGGATTCTTCCACAGAGCTATTCCGGCGACCTGCATCGCGGTGGCAATGCTGCTTATGACCGCGTCGGTTACGCTTGCAGCACCGAAACCTGATTTATGGCCGCGCTGGAGCAGTCATGACCCGGCATCTACCGCGCGGATAGACCATGCCGACTGGTCCCGGCTTATCTCCGTCTATGCGCGACCGTCGACGGACGGGGTGAAGCGGTTCGGCTATGGCAGTGTTACCAAAGCGGACCGGGCGGCGCTCGATGCCTATATCAACCGGCTCCAGGCAACGCCGATCAGCAGGTTCAACCGGCGCGAACAGTTCGCCTACTGGGTTAATTTCTATAATGCCCTGACGGTGAAAGTGGTTCTGGATCACTATCCCGTCGCAACCATCCGCGATATCGATATCACGCCGGGCTTTTTCGCCGATGGACCATGGGGTGCGAAGCTCGTCACGGTGGAAGGCGAGAAAGTCGCGCTGGACGATATAGAGCACCGCATCCTGCGCCCGATCTGGAAAGATCCACGTATCCACTACGTCGTGAACTGCGCCTCTATCGGTTGCCCGGATATTCCGCCCGTGGCGGTCACGGCCGACAATGCGGACAAGCTAATGGAAGCAGGCGCTGTGGCTTATGTGAACCATCCGCGCGGTGTGACCGTTACCGGTGACCGGGTCGTGGTATCCAGCATCTATGCCTGGTTCGACGAAGATTTCGGCGGAACCGAAGCCGGCGTGCTGGATCACCTGCGGCGCTACGCCCGGCCGGACCTCGCCGCGAAGCTGAAGGGGCGCGACAGCTATAACGACGACGCGTACGACTGGAAGCTTAACGGCCGTTGATCAGGCCACACGGACCTTTTCAAGGAACGCGTTCACTGAACTCTCAAGGTCAACCGACTGCTCGGCCAGCTGCTCCGACGCGGCAAGCACGCGGCTGGAGACCGTCTTCGTTTCCGTTGCCGCTTCCATGACGCCCGTGATGTTGTCGCTGACCTGCTGGGTCGTCTGTGCAGCCTGCTGAACGTTGCCGGAAATTTCCCGTGTTGCAGCGCCCTGCTGCTCCACGGCGGCCGAGATCGCGGCTGATATCTCGTTGATATTGCCGATGGTCTGGGAAATGCCACCGATTGCCGCAACTGCGTCGTCGGTAGCTGTCTGGATTCCACCGATCTGGGCAGAGATTTCCTCTGTTGCCTTTGCCGTCTGATCTGCGAGCGATTTCACCTCGGTCGCCACGACGGCGAAGCCTTTGCCTGCTTCTCCTGCGCGTGCCGCTTCAATCGTGGCATTCAGGGCGAGCAGGTTGGTCTGGCTCGCGATGTCGTTGATCAGCCCGATGACTTCACCGATTTTCACGGCAGCGTCGGCAAGCCCCTGAACTTTAGCATTTGTCTGTTCTGTGTTTGCGACGGCCTCGAGGGCAATGCGCGAACCTTCAGATACCTGGCGGCTGATTTCAGAGATAGACGAATGGAGTTGTTCCGTCGCCGCAGCAACCGTCTGAACGTTTGACGAGGATTCTTCAGACGCTGTTGCCACCATGGCCGACTGGTTGGATGCGGTATCCGCGACATCCTGCATCGACAGGGCAGAGGTATTCATTTCGTTTGCAGCCTGTGAGACGGATTTGATGATCTGGCCGACGCTCGCTTCAAAATTGTCGGCGAGATCGAGCATATCCTTGCGACGGGCCTCCTGGGCGAGCCGCTCGGCTTCGGCTTTTTCTTCCTCGGCCTTCTGGGCGGCGATGCGTTTTTCTTCCTCGGCGCGTTTCTCGTCTGCCAGCGCTTTGCGTTCGGCGGCCTGCTGTTGTTCCTGCAGGCGATCATTTTCGATCATGCCATCCCGGAAGACGAGAACCGTCCGCGCCATGGCGCCGATTTCGTCGCCCTGGGTTGTGGCTGGAATGTCTGTTTCCTTATTGCCCTGGGCGAGGCTTTCCATCGCGTTACCGAGTGCGGACAGGGGTTTCATCAGCCTGTAACGGTCGAACCAGACAAGGCAGAGAACGATAAAACCGGAGAGGCCAACGATAATTTCTTCGCCCAGACGTACCGTATTCGTGGTGTCGAACACGCTGGCGGTGACTTCTTCGCCGACTGATTTACGTGCAGTGATCAGTTCGCGGTCAAGTGTACGCATCGCGCTGAGCGTCGGGCCGTCATCGGGCTTGACCAGGCTGTCTATCTCAGTGGCTGTTTTACCCTCGGCAATCAGCTTGGTAACCTGGGCGATGGATGTGCGATAGTTCGCGATCGTGGTCTCGATTGTTTTGAGAGCTGCGGTTTCCTTCGCGCTCAGATCGAGGCGACGATAGGCGGAGACGGCGTACATGGCACGTCGGGTACTTGTCTTGAATTTCTTGAGATCCGCCGCATCCTGACGGATAACGTAATCCTTGTACCGGTGGATCATGCCGTTATAGCCGAGATATCCGCGTATTTTCCCGACCAGCGCTTCCTTGATGGAGGGGCCTTTTTTAAAGCTGTCCCATGACTTTTCGACGGAAACGATACCCTGTTCCGCCGTGAAAGCGACAATCCCGCCCGTCGCCCCGAGGCCGACAACGCCGAGTACGATCACGATACTCAGTGTGCGGATTTTGAGGTTGTTAAGGGGCTTGAACGAGGACAGAAAGCGGAACGGCTTGGCGAGGCGGTTTAGCATTTAATGTAACCCTGAATGATGTGTCTGGCTGGCACCGGTTAAAGGCACGCGATTTGAATGGCTGTATTCAGTTCGTGCATTCGGCATGTCTTACAAGCCATCAGAATAGAAACAATAATTTACAAAACCGTTAAGTAGTCGTCGTTTTTATACGATTGTATTTGTTTGGACGGGGCTGAATACTGAATCCTTCGTACGACGCGGACATATTGGTGTCTGCAATCATCCGGTACGACGCAGGCGAACTTTCGGGCAGAGGTATACCGGTGCCTTCGATGCTTCGCGGAGTGCGATTTGAAGTAATTTATGCAAACGATTGCACAGTTTCCGCGAGACATGTAAAACTGACTGTGTAAACTACTGCCAAAGGGGCTGAGACCCCCGAGGGCGTGCCGTGTTATGAACCGCCAGGATACCGATGGAACAGGGAGACCACGATGCCGCAGGATATGTCCGATACGAGTGATTTTTCGGGAGACGAAGACCTGAACCCCCATTACAGGTGGGACCGGGCAATTCCGGCACCTGGG
>CAJQLI010000121.1 GCA_905479125.1 uncultured Alphaproteobacteria bacterium
TGATGACAGCTTCACCTCAATCTCACGCAACAGCTTCAGAATGTCCTCGTCTGAATGTCGTTTCCGAGCCATCGAAATCTCCCCTATCTGGAACAAAATAATGGCCCAGTTTTAGGGGGGAAGGACATCGACACGCGTCTCGGTTATGAAATCCAATCTGAGTACGAAGCTTTCATTCAGTGGATTTGGACCTTGGTGGATTACGAATCTACTCTCGACGACAATGGACTAAATCGCGATAGTGAAGGATACGAAATTCGCGTTGGCACCAGAATCGACCTCACCGGGTTGCTCTTTGGTGATGTGTTTGTCGGACAAGTCAACCGAGATTATGATGATGCTACGCTAGAAACGGTCAGTAAAGTTGTCGGCGGAATAGATCTGACATGGAATATAACACCGCTGACGACAATTCAGGGTGGCTTCAGTCGCCTGATTTCAGAAACGACATTGGCTACGGCATCAGGAAGTATTTTGACAAAGTCACATGTGTCGGTAGATCATGAATTACTTCGAAACCTGATCCTTTCCGCGGGTAGCTCATTATCGACCGCCGACTTCGAGGGAAGCATCCGGGAAGACGACAATTTCAGCGCAGGGGTCGGAGCGAAATATCTCCTAAATAGATACTTCTCCGTTTTGCTGAACTATGATCACTCAAAACGCGATTCGAACGCATCCGGGGCAGATTATACGAGCAATAAAGTGTTCCTGAGAGTTCAAGGGCGGCTTTAAAGTTTCAATCTGAATTAACATGGAAGTGTCGTAGATTTATGTCTAAGCGCCTAGTATTTGCATTCTTTCTGGCACCGATACTGCTTGGGCTGCTTCCAACGAATTCTTTATTTGGTCAGCAAACTAAAATGGGTCTCTTGAACGCCTACGAGGTTGGGTCAGGTGATGTCGTTCGCATAACTGTTTTCGGTCATGCAGATTTATCGGGTACTTTCACTGTGGATGGTAGTGGATTTGTTGCATTTCCATTGATCGGTAACTTGCGAGTTGGCGGTTTAAATACCAAACAAATCACAGGAAAAATCGTTGCAAGTTTGCAACCAGATTACTTGAAGAACCCTCATGTCAGTGCAGAAATAATGAACTACCGACCATTCTACATTGTCGGCGAGGTTAATAAACCTGGTAGTTACCCGTATGTTAGTAGCATGACCGTAATAAATGCGATCGCGCTAGCGGGTGGTTACACTAATAGGGCAAGAGAAAGTCGGCTTCTGATAATTCGGGCGAAAGATCACGAGCGCCTTAAAATGCCTGCAACCCCCAATACCTTTGTAATGCCTGGAGATGTAATAGAAATCCCTGAACGGATTTTCTAAATTATCTAACGTGAGCATATTTCTCCCGAGTACAGGGCATATACCCGGTTATGCTAGGCTTCCGGTGTGAACGGCGATACCTGTAACAGTGCCCAGGTAATGACGGCGGCAAACAGCGCCGCTGGCAGGGCAATCATGCGAAGTGTAACGGGGGGCGGGCTGCCGGCGATCAGCAGTGTTGTCGACCAGATAAGGACAAGCGCGCCGACAATCAGTGCCAGCAGCGTGTATGACCAGGGAAAGATGGCACCAAAGGGAAACGGCGACAGGAGAACGGTTCCCAGAAGGAGCCAGAATACAATTCGCGACATCGCCGGATAAAAGCCCCCCTGGCCAATATTACGCACAACGCAGCATCCACAAGCTGCGGGATGCAGTCCTATTGTCTATGGATTTTTCAGCAGTTTATCAAGCAAGCTCCGTTCCGCAGGGGCAACGTTTCCGCTAGATTGCCGGGACACTGATTCAGGAACGCTGCCGTGACAGATACTCTGACGATCCGCCGCCCCGACGATTGGCATCTTCACCTGCGTGATGGCGATATGCTGCGCGCTGTTCTGCCCTTTACCGCCGACGTGTTCGGACGTGCGATCATCATGCCCAACCTGACGCCGCCGGTCGCCTGTGCGGCCGATGCCGCCGCTTACCGCAACCGGATCATGGCGGCTCTACCCCCGAGGGCGGCGTTCGAGCCGCTGATGACAGCCTATCTGACCGATGGCACCGATCCGGATGATCTGGCCCAGGGCCATGCGGATGGCATTTTTACCGCGGCGAAACTCTACCCTGCCGGAGCGACGACCAATTCCGATAACGGTGTGACCGATCTTGCAAATATCCATGCGGTGCTGGCGACAATGGAGCGTATCGGGATGCCGCTGCTGGTTCATGGCGAAGTCACGGACCCGGCGGTGGATATCTTCGACCGGGAAAAGGTCTTTATCGATCGGGTACTGAAACCGGCGCTGGAGGAATTCAGCGCGCTAAAGGTGGTGTTCGAACATATCACGACGGCCGAGGGCGTGGACTTCGTGCGCAGTGCCGGTGCCAATGTGGCGGCGACAATCACGCCGCACCATCTGGTGATTAACCGCAATGCGCTGTTCGCCGGGGGGATGCGCCCGCATATGTTCTGCCTGCCTGTCGCCAAGCGCGAACGCCACCGCCTGGCGCTCCGCGATGCGGCAACATCGGGCGAGGCGGCGTTTTTCCTCGGGACGGATTCTGCACCCCACCCGGTCTCTGCCAAGGAAACCGATTGCGGCTGTGCCGGTATCTTCAACGCACCGTCTGCGCTGGAAGTCTACGCGCAGGTATTCGATGACGAAGGCGCGCTCGACAAGCTGGAGGCCTTTGCATCGCTCAACGGTCCGGCGTTTTACGGGCTGACCGTGAACGAGGGTACGGTGACGCTGAAGCGGGGAGAACGTGCTGCCGATACGCTGCTCACCGTGGGTGACGAAGAGGTTCTGGCATTCGATACGGGCAGCGCTGTCGGCTGGCGGATTTCCGCGTGACCGATTGATCGTCAGGGGCATATGTCCGTTGTCATATTTGGAAAATCAGATTGCGGTCAGGGTCTAGCCCTCCGCGCATTCCGTAATCTTGCCACCCGGGTTCTCCAGAATCAGGAAGCAGTCATAGCGTTCCAGCGTGGGACGGTTGCCCCAATGGGCCTCGGCGCGTTCCAGCCAGGCTTCGTCATGGCCTTTATTGGCGTCTTCCAGCGTTTCCCACAGATAGATACCCTTGGTTGCCAGCGTATCCGGGTCGCGCATGAACATCTTGCGGACAAGACCCGGGAAATCGGTCCACCGGTCGAAGGTGCCCGCGGCATCGCGCACCATCTCGGCGCGGTCCATCCCTGGGGTGCGGTCAAAGGAGACGATTTCGGTGATCATGGGAATTCTCCGGATGTATTTGCGGTGATCACAAGTCTAGCCAGTATGGCGGCCGGCGGGCAATATTTCCCTGATATGCTGGCCTCATAGCGCCTTGTCGCGTAAACCTGTGCTAACCAAAGAACAGCGATAGCGGAGAAAACCATGACGAACCTGACCCACTGGATCAACGGCAAACACGTAGAGGGCACTTCGGGCCGGTTCGGCGATGTTTATAACCCGGCAACGGGCGAGGTCGCGGCACAAGTGCCGCTGGCATCCACCGCGGAACTGAACGCCGCCGTCGAGGCCGCAAAGGCCGCGTTTCCGGATTGGGCGGCGACACCGCCCCTGACCCGTGCGCGGATCATGTTCAAATACAAAACCCTGATAGAGGAGAACGCCGACCGGCTGGCGGCCCTGATTACCGCCGAGCACGGCAAGGTGCTGTCCGATGCGGGTGGGTCGCTGACCCGCGGGCTCGAAGTTGTCGAGTTTGCCTGCGGTATTCCGCAACTGCTGAAAGGTGAATACACCGAACAGGTGGGCCGCGGTATCGATGCGTGGACGACGCGTCAGCCGGTCGGGGTCTGCGCCGGTATCACGCCGTTCAATTTCCCGGCCATGGTGCCGATGTGGATGTATCCGATGGCCATTGCCTGCGGTAACACGTTCATCCTGAAACCGTCTGAAAAAGATCCGTCCTGCGCGCTGCTGCTGGCCGAACTCGCGACCGAAGCGGGCCTGCCCGATGGCGTGCTCAACTTGGTCAACGGCGACAAGGAAGCGGTCGATGCCATTCTCGAACACCCGGATGTGCCGGCGATAAGCTTTGTCGGTTCCACCCCGATTGCTCATTACATTTATTCGACGGGTGCGGCCAGGGGCAAACGCGTCCAGGCACTGGGCGGGGCGAAAAATCACATGGTTGTCATGCCCGACGCCGATATGGAACAGGCCGCGGATGCCCTCATGGGGGCGGCGTACGGTTCTGCCGGCGAACGCTGCATGGCGATTTCAGTCGCGGTGGCCGTCGGTGATGCAGGTGAGAAGCTGATGGAGCTGCTGAAGCCCAAGGTCGAAGCTCTTAAGATTGGTCCCGGCACCGATAACGAGATGGATATGGGGCCCCTGGTTACAGGCGCGCACCTGGAAAAGGTGAAGGGTTATGTCGATATCGGCGTCGAGGAAGGTGCCGACCTTGTGGTCGATGGCCGCGATTATTCGCTGCAGGGCTATGAAGAGGGTTTCTTTATCGGCGGCTGCCTGTTCGACAACGTCACCACTGACATGCGTATCTACAAGGAAGAGATATTCGGCCCCGTGCTCTCGGTCGTACGCTCCGACAAGTTCGATGACGCGGTGCAGATGATCAACGACCACGAATTCGGCAACGGGGTATCGATCTTCACCCGTGACGGCGACGCGGCGCGAGAATTCACCAGCCGTATCCAGGTCGGGATGGTCGGCGTCAATGTACCGATCCCGGTGCCGATGGCGTTTCATTCCTTCGGCGGCTGGAAAAGCTCGCTGTTCGGCGACATTCACATGCATGGCCCGGAAGGTGTGCGCTTCTATACCCGCCAGAAGGCAGTCACATCACGTTGGCCGACGGGTGTGCGGGCCGGTGCTGAATTTACAATGCCGACCATGAAGTAGGACGTCGCCATGACGTCCGACAGCACGGTTTCGGCGGCGCTTGGCCACTGGGCGCCGCGGCTGGTCGCAAATGGCGTGCCGCTGACCGATTTTCAGGAAGTCACGGCGGCTATTGCCACGTGGGATGACTGGTGTGCCGCCTGGTCCGCAAGGGCAGCCATTCATGAGGACATGGGCCGGATGGCGCTTGCCGGTGGCTACACGTTATCTGCGGCGGAACATTTGAAAACTGCGGCCGTCTGCTACCATTTTGGCAAGTTCCTGTTCATGCATGATCCAGCCCAGATGCGGGCTGCCCACGATAAAGCGATCGATTGTCACCGCACGGCGCTACCGTTTATGCGTCCGCCGGGCGAGCGGGTGGAAATCCCCTATGCAGGCACCACGCTGAAGGCGAACCTGCGCAAGCCCGTTGGTATCGACAATCCGCCGGTGCTGATCATGTGTGTTGGTCTCGATTCCACGAAAGAGGAAATGGACGCCTATGCGATACCGTTTCTTGAACGCGGCATTGCTGCGTTGGCATTTGATGGTCCGGGGCAGGGCGAAGCCGAATACGACCTGCCGATCCGGGGCGATTATGAAGCCCCCGTTGGCGCAGTGCTCGACTGGGTCGATACCCGCGACGACCTGAACAGCGAAATGACGGCGATCTGGGGTGTCAGCCTCGGCGGATATTATGCACCCCGTGCGGCCGCGTTTCATGACCGGTTGAAAGCCTGTGTTTCGCTTACCGGGCCGTTCAACTGGGCCGAGGCCTGGGAGACTTTGCCGGACCTCACTCGGGCGGCTTTTATCGCCCGCAGCCATAGCGCCTCGGCCGATGAAGCGCGGGAAAAAGCGGCCGCCCTGTCGTTGGACGGCATCGTTCAGAATATCCACTGTCCGATCTTCGTCGTCGCCGGTAAACAGGACCGCGTTATTCCTTGGGATCACGCAAAACGCATAGCTGCCGGTGTTTCCGGGCCGGTGATGTTTCTGCCTCTTGAAGATGCGGGTCACGTCGCGAATAACAGGACCTATCGGTATCGGCTGCAATCAGCGGACTGGATGGCCGATATTCTCTGCGGGTGAGACGGATTAAACTGCTTCCTGACGTGTTAACCTGTGGCGGAGTGGTCTTTACTGCTCCGAATAACGGGTTTCCCGAAGGATTCGGGCAGCCTCCTCGATAGAAACATGAATGGCCAAGCGGGCGAAGCCGCCGGCCAATGGGGAAGGATACTTGCAATGAACGTATTGAAAACAATGGCGGTTGCCTCCGTGGCGCTGCTGATCGGTATGCCAGGCGCCATGGCGCAGCAGGCGCATCCGATGGGATTTTTTGTCACGAGCACCGGTATGGGTAACGGCGCAAATCTCGGTGGGCTTGCAGGCGCAGATGCGCATTGCACAAAACTGGCTGAAGCTGCCGGTTCCAAGGGACGCAGCTGGCACGCCTATCTGAGCACGCAGGAAAAAGGCAAACGTGGTATTTCGGCGCGCAGCCGGATCGGACAGGGGCCATGGTACAACGCAAATGGAGAGCTGATCGCGAGCGATCTTGACCAGCTTCATATCAGCCCAAATATCGTGCTGCGGACAGCCGTTGACGAAAACGGCAAGCAGGTTAAAGGCCGCGGTTCCAAGCCGAATGAACATGACATCCTGACCGGTACCCAGGCTGACGGTACGGCCTATTTCCCCTGGCAAAAGGGCGACAAGACCTGCAGCAACTGGACAAGCTCCGGCGAGGGCAGTGCAACGGTCGGTCATCATGATCGCCATGGCGGCGGTAATACATCATGGAATGCAGCGCATAATTCCCGCGGATGCAGCCAGGAAAACCTGAAGGGTACCGGCGGTGCCGGACTGCTCTAATGCTTCGCGAAATAAGCGGTCGTAAAACGCTTTAGAGAATAACGGGGAGGTGAAGAAATTCGCCTCCCCGTCTTCGATTATCCCGAAGGGATTATCTCAAAGGAATGTGCTTGCCAGCGGCGCCCCCACGCCGCCGGCAAGCGGAACCCGGTCTGGCACACACCCGAGGCCGGGTTCGGGTATCAGCTTCCCGCGCCGTAGATCAGCTTGCGGGCATGGGCCACGACGTCGGGCGAGGCGTTCTGCATGGCTTCCGCGACGACGGAGTTAATCTTTTCTCCGCTGGCGGGGATCAGACGCAATCCCTGCTTCTTAAGATCAGCGGCGAAGGCGGGATCAGCGTTCATCTTGGAGTATGCCGTACGAAGTGTTGCGACGACTTCCTTATCAACACCTGGCGGCAGCGCGAGGCCGCGGCCCAGCAATCCGAGAACCTTGATAAAGTCGACGGCCTTCTTATCCATTTCGTCGGTGACGAGGTCGGAAATCATCGGGACGGAATCCGGGAGGGCGGGGTCCTTGAACACGCCGATCTGGGCGATGGGGCCGCCGAAAGGCTTTTCTTTGGTGAACCAGTGCGGGACCTTCGAAGACCACGCAAGCCAGTTATAGGCGGACGCCTGGGCTTCTCCCTGTTCAATGGCGAGAATTGACCCGGAGGAGCCTTTGTAACCCTGTACGATCTTGATCTTGTATCCGAACAGGCCATTCAGCAGGCCGGGGATCATGTAGCCGGTGGAAGCCTTGCCGGACGTGGCAACGATCAGGCTCTTGGTTTCCAGGTCCTTGAGTTTCGTCACACCGGAATCTGTGCGGGCGACCATTACGACGTTGGTCTGGTTGCTGGATCCGAGCCAGGTAAACTCCTCTGCCTTGTAGCGCATTTTTTCCGGCCGCATGAGCTGGTTCAGCACGCTGTTGTCGAGAGGGACAATCATGTTCAGCCCGTTCTTGGGCATTACGTTATAAGTCCAGTTCATCGCCTTCGCACCGCCGGCACCCGGCATGTGCTGGAGGATCAGGTTCGGTTTTCCCGGAATGTGTTTGCCCAGGTGGTTGGTGAACGCGACACCGTATTTGTCGTATGTACCGCCGGGACCATAAGGAATGACGATCTTGATCGTCTTCCCCGTAAAGTCCATCGCTTTGGTGCTTTGTGGAGCGGTCGCGAGTCCGGCGCCAATGAGCACCGCGAGGCCGGCCACTGCGGACCGGCGTATTACAGAACTTTCCATCTCAAACCTCCTGATTACGAAAATGTCTGCATCGGAATTTGCAAAATCTGTGCCAGTTGGAGGTGGTCTGTTGATGTCGCAAATTTTGTCCCCGATTTGGGGTCAATCAAAAAAACAATTTCGATCGGGCCGGGAATTCGGTTCAGGACAGCACTATTGTTCTTTAGAGGTTCCGCAGCGGTACGGGCACCGGATTGCGGTATTGCCGGTCCGGTGCAAATTTTTTAGCCGCTATGCAAAAAAAAGCGCATCTATTGTGCCGGGGTGATCCGCAGAATCTTTCCGTCTCCGGAATCCGTAATCGCATAGACCGCGCCATCGGGGCCGACGGCGACATCGCGGATGCGGTCGCCAATCTGGCGGAGCAGGCGTTCTTCGCGGACCACCCTATCGCCCTCAAGTTCTAGGCGCACCAGCGCGCCCGCGCGCAGGCCGCCGATCAGCAGGTTGCCTTTCCATGCCGGGAACAGGTTGCCGGAATAGAACGTCATCCCGCCCGGTGCGATTACAGGCGTCCATATATGTATGGGGTCGGCCATGCCGGGTTTGGTCTTCAGCCCGTCGCCGATGGTGCCGCCCGAATATTCGATTCCGTGGGTGACGACCGGCCAGCCGTGATTGACACCGGCGGCCGGAATATTGATCTCGTCGCCGCCGCGCGGGCCGTGTTCGATGGTCCAGAGCCTGCCGCTCTCCGGGTGGATGGCCGCGCCCTGAATATTGCGGTGACCGTAGGACCATATCTCCGGCAGCGCACCCGGTTTGCCGATGAACGGATTGTCCGCCGGGATGCCACCCTCCGGTGTCAGGCGGATGACCTTGCCGATATGACCGCTCAGTTTCTGGGCGTTGTGGCGTGCGCCGCGGTCGCCAGTGGTCAGGAAGACGTTTCCGTCGGGGGCAAAGACGACACGTGAGCCGAAATGGCGCCCGCCGCGCAGCTTGGGCCGCTGACTGAACAGGATTTTGACGTTTTCCAGCGCCGCGCCGTCAGAGGTCAGCCTGCCGCTTGCCATCGCAGTCGACGTGCCGCCTCGTCCGGCTTCTGAATAAGACAGAAATACCAGGCGGTTGGACGCGAAACCCGGGTGCAGGGTGACGTCCAGCAGGCCGCCCTGACCGCTATCATCGACCCTGGGTACGCCCTTTATCGGGGGCGATACTTTGCCCTCTGCGGTGATGGTCCGTAGCTGTCCCGATTTTTCCGTGACGATCATGCGACCGTCAGGCAGGAAATCGATCCCCCAGGGTTGGTCGAGTCCGGTGGCGACCGCGTTGACGGTGATGCGTCCTTTCGCGGTATCGAATGTCTGGGCGCTGACGGGCATGGCGACAACAAGGGCGAGGGCGGCAAGCAGTGGTTTGAACGTCATTCTGCGGTCTCCAATGGGGCCGAACGGGGGGTAATTCTTATCTGGGTTGTCTTTTCACGTTCGTCCAGCCCTGTCCCGTCGGTGCGGGATGAATAAACGGCTTTTAGCACTGGACGGCGGTTGGCCGATTTCTGACACTACGGCATTGAGAAAAAGGGAGAAAACCATGTCCGCAATCGTTCTTCACGTCGAACTGACACTGCACCCCGAGCATCGTGATTCCTATATTGCCCGTGCGCTGACCCATAAGGCCAACGTGACCGCGCAGGAACCGGCGTGTCAGCGGTTCGAGATTTCGGTCGAGGAAGACACCCCAAATGTTGTCCGCCTGTATGAAGTGTATGACGATGAAGCGGCTGTTCAGCATCATATGCAGACGCCCTATATGATTGCCTATCGGGAAGAAACCGCGCCGATGATTTCAGATCGCAAGATGACCCGTGCCGTCATGGCGCACGGTTGAGGTATCGGACAGAAGAATGACAAGCCGGGAAAATCGTTGTGTCATCCTGAACGCGCGCCCGGTCGGCGTGCCGGGCCCTGAATTCTTCGATGTCGTGTCGCGTCCGATCCCTGCGGTGGGCGATGGTGAGTTCCTGGTGCGGAACCTGTACCTGTCGGTCGATCCGGCCATGCGGGGCTGGGTGAATGATGCCCCGAACTATTCGCCGCCGGTGCCGGTGGGAGACGTGATGCGCGCCATCGCGGTGGGTGAGGTTATCGAATCCCGGCATCCGGATTACATGGAGGGGGACCGGGTCTGCGGCACGTTTGGCTGGCAGCACTACGCGGTCAGTGACGGCGACAACGTGATGCGCAAACTGGGCCCTGATGAAGCGCAACCGTCCCTGGCCCTTGGCGTGCTGGGGCTGAATGGCCTGACGGCCTATTTCGGCCTGCTCGATACCTGTAACCCCCAGGCGGGGGAGACCGTCGTTGTTTCGACCGCCGCCGGCGCGGTTGGTTCCTGCGTCGGCCAGATTGCCAAAATCAAAGGGTGCCGCACGGTGGGCATCGCGGGCGGGCCGGACAAGGTCGCAATGTGTCTGGACCAATTCGGATATGACGTCGCTATCGATTACCAGAATACCACCGATCTGGGCGCCGAGTTGTCAGCGGCCTGTCCGGATCGTGTGAACGTCTATTTCGACAACACATGCGGGCCGATCAGCGATGCGGTGTTCGAGCGCCTGGCACTTCATGCGCGGATTACGGTCTGCGGCACTGCCAGCCTGCAGGAGTGGGAGCCTATCCCGATGGGGCCGCGCGTCCACCGGCAATTGCTGGTCGCCCGCGCACGGATGACCGGCTTCCTGGTCCACGATTACAAGGACCGGATCGGCGAGGCGGTGACGCAGCTAACAGCCTGGATCGACAGCGGTGATCTGGTCAGCCGAGAACACGTGCTGGAGGGGATCGATCAGGCGCCGGGCGCGATTCAGATGCTCTATCGCGGCGAGAATACCGGCAAGCTGATCATCCGGCTCGACTAGGCGGCGTCAGACGCCCACGGCAAACTTCACCATGATGACGATGATCAGCACCTGGAAAATCCCTTGCGACGCCAGGGTGACAAAATACGTCCGCATGACCCGGCGGACCTTCTCGGGGTCCGGGTTTTCTTTCCGTAATTCCAGGTAGGCGCGGAGGTTCGCGGGCAGTAACAGCCCCAGCCCCTGGATGGCAAGGATGGTGGCGATAACCAGCGCGGCGATGACCCACCAGAATTCCGGATAGCCGAGATCGAGATAGCCCATACGGACGGCAAGATACCAGCCCGATGTCGGCGCCATGATGCCAAGCGTCTGCATGATGAACAGCGTCTTGGGCAGCATTTTGAGCGAATAGGCGCGGCGTGCTTCGAAGGGCAGGGAGCGCAGTACCGGCCCGACAACAAACCCGAACAGGATGTCCGCGCCGGTCAGCAGGATACCGCTGGCAACATGGACATAACGCAATGCCCAGTCATTGCCCCAGATGATGGCCGCGACCATCACGCCAAGCGCGAGAAACACCCAGAACAGGTTGCGGAAATCGAGCCCTTCCCAGACCCAGCGCGAGGTTGTCGGTGCGATTGTTGCCATCGTGTCCCCATTTTACGGTGTTTACCGTCGTTTTCGTTGGCGGAGGCTATTATCTCTGTGAATGCCTGCAAAGCCAAACGGTGACCTTTGATCAGCGAAAGGCGGGGATTAACGAAAGGCGGGGGTTAACGAAAGGCGGGGCCGTGTACCCAGGCGACCAGGGCGTAGCGGGTGCCGGAGGCGAGCGGCGCGACGCTGTGCCGGACGAAACTCGGGAACAGGATGGCGGTTCCGGGTTCCCGCGGTGCTGACCATATTTCGGCATTGTCGCCGATCTGCAACCCGCCACCGGTATAATCGCCGGTCGGGCTGAGCTGTATCGACAGAGACAACTTGCGCGTCGCGCTGTGACCGCCTGCACCGATATCGACATGGGTGTCGTAGCGCCCGGCAGCGGATGTGCCGCCTGATGCCACTACGGGTGCTGTGTATTTCAGTATCTGGGCGCTTTCGCGGAATTCTTCGAGGTCGAAGTGATAGTTTTCGCGGTTAACCTCCGCGACGAGTTCTGCGAGCCGTACAAACAGCCAGCCCGTTTCCCGCGTGTCATCCATCCAGAGCGTATCGCAGATGCGCGTATCCGTCTGATTCCCGCCGGACAGGAGGCCGGCGCCGGTATCGGGCGATGCATCGAACAAGGCGATCAGGCGTGTGCATTCGTCAGGTGAAAGCGCCGCCGGGCGCAGGCAGGGGTCGGTCAGCAGAAACACGGGGTGCGGCACCCTTATATCGACTAAAACGAAGCATCGGTCCGTATCGAATAGAGAGTGACGTGCAGCGATCTTACGCCCGTCTGGCGGGGCGCGCTATGGCTATATATGGGTCGGCAGAACCGCTTTGCGGAAACGACGGTCGCGTTTCAGGTGCCATTCACGGCTCATCGCCTCGCCCCGTGTCCGGTAGCGTTCGGCATAGAGCAGCACCCAGGTTCGTCCCCGTGTCGATTTGGCCCCGGTTCCGGCGTTATGCGCGGCGAGGCGGGCGTCGAGGTCCGTGGTCCAGCCGACATAGGTACGCCAGCCGTCCGGTGTCTCGCTGCCGAGGATGTATGTGAAGTCACTCATGTTGAGGCAGTTTAGCGCACCGTGGAGCGAATCCGGTGCTGGACGCTGTGTCACAGCCGCACCCGACAAATCGACTCGCCGGTGCTGGCAAAACCGGACGTCAGGCGCTACCCATAAGCGATGGCGGGATATGAAATCTGGGCGCTTTGCGCCGTAGCCGCGGTGTTTCTGGCCGGTGGCGTCGTAAAGGGCGGGATCGGCCTCGGCTTGCCAACGGTCAGTATCGGGCTCATGGCAATCTGGATGCCGGTCACCGATGCCGCGGGTATACTTATCCTGCCGGTGATACTTACAAATATATGGCAGGCTTTCTTCGGTGCAGCCCTGAAGCTGATCCTGACGCGGTTATGGTCCCTGCTGGTGGCCCTGATGGTCGGTTCCGCTGTTGCGGCCATGTTGATTGCCTCTGCCAACCAGGCTCTGGCGGACGGGCTGCTGGGGACCATGCTTATAATTTATGCGGGTCTTGCCCTCAGCGGCGCGCAGTTCAGTGTCCCGGTCCGGATGGAGCCTGTATTGAGCCCCATCATTGGTCTGGCAACCGGATTGATCTCGGGCGCGACGGCGATATTCGTCATTCCCGCGGTGCCGTATCTGCAATCGCTGAACTTCGTATCCGGACGACCGGGGCGAGAAGACGATCCTGGCGATCCAACGCGGGCAACCGATGAGACAATGATCA
>CAJQLI010000122.1 GCA_905479125.1 uncultured Alphaproteobacteria bacterium
CCGGATTCGATTAGCGTATTGTCCATATGCGCATGACAGGACGGACAATAGGTCAGCACCGCTTTTGGCGCGTAGCCATCGAATTTCGCAAATGTCTGTGCCGTAACTGCTTCCGACACATCGGTATCCCCATGGGACTTGTGAATAATCCCACAACAGGTCGACGGGCCGCCGAGGGCAACGAAATCGACCCCCATCTCGGTCAGAATCGCGGTGATCGTCTCCGCCAGGGCGACGGTGCGCAGAACATTGCAGCCGAGATACAGCACGTAGTCATGCGCATCCTTGTTTTTCTCGGTGCCATTGCCCCATACACGCGAATCGGCGTTGCGCGTCGCATCCGCCAAAGGCTCGATCGGGCCGAAATAAGCGCCATAATCGTACTTTGCCATAGCAATATTCCCCGGTTGCGGTAACAGCGTAGCATGTTCGTCGAATGATGCCGCCACCCCTTTGCCGACACCACTATGGTGACGAAAATGTTATCCTGCCGACACATCTTACGACTGTACGCACCTCAACCTCACCCCATATGCGAAGTGACATGAACTCACCAGATACAGATACCGCCACAAAAACACTGACCGTTGTAAACCCGTACGACCTGTCGCCGGTCGATACGGTGACGGAGAATACTCCCGCAGATATAGAAAATGCGCTCGCCGGTGCCTTCGCGCTGTTCCGCGACCGGGCTGCCTGGTTGCCCGGTCATGAACGGCTCGCGGTACTGGAAAAAACCGTGACGCTGATGGAGCAGCGCGCCGATCAGCTGATCGACATCGCCATTCGCGAAGGCGGCAAGCCGCGCCGCGATACGCGGGCCGAAATCCTGCGCGCGATCGACAGCGTCAAGGCAACCATTGCCGCATTGCGTACGGATGCCGGCGACGTCGTGCCGATGGGACTGACGCCGGCGACCGGCAACCGGATGGCATTTACCCAGCGTGAACCGGTCGGCGTGGTGGTGGCCGTCAGCGCCTTCAATCATCCGCTGAACCTGATTGTCCACCAGGTCGCACCCGCCATTGCCGCAGGCTGTCCGGTGATCGTGAAACCGGCGCCTGAAACACCGCTTTCCTGCTTCGCCTTCATCGACATACTGCATGAAGCGGGTCTGCCGCAGGGCTGGGCGCGGACCATTGTGACATCCGACAACACGCTGGCGGAAAAACTGGTCACGGATTCACGGGTCGGTTTCTTCAGCTTTATCGGCAGCGCCGGGGTCGGCTGGGTGCTGCGGTCGAAACTTGCCCCCGGCACGCGCTGCGCGCTGGAACATGGTGGCGCCGCACCGGTCATCATCACCGGCGATTCCGATGTTTACGAGGTCCGCGAAGCACTGCTGAAAGGTTGTTTCTATCATGCGGGCCAGGTCTGTGTTTCGAGCCAGCGCATCTTCGCTCACACCAAGATAGCGACACGTTTCGCGACCCAGCTTGCCATGAAAGCGTCCGGGCTCGTTGTCGGCGACCCGATGCTTGATGAGACCGATATCGGCCCGCTGATCCGCCCGGCAGAGCTCGACCGAATTCACGAATGGGTGCTTGAGGCCGTCGATGGCGGCGGACAGTTGCTGACCGGCGGCGAAAAACTAACCGACACGCTCTATGCCCCGACCGTCATTTTCAATGCACCGCTGGACTGTCGGCTGATGACCGAAGAGGTTTTCGGCCCCGTCGTCTGTGTCGATCCGTGGTTCAAGGTCGAAGACGCGCTGGACCGGGCGAATTCCCTGCCGACCGCGTTCCATGCGTCGGTGTTCACCCGCGATGTTGAGCGCGCCATGGCCATCAGCAACGGCCTCGACGCCTCCGCCGTGATGGTCAACGACCATACCGCGTTCCGCGCGGACTGGATGCCGTTCGCCGGATTGCGTCAATCGGGCCTCGGCACCGGCGGCATTCCGCATAGTTTGCGCGACATGACGGTCGACAAGATGATCGTGCTGCGCACCGACACACTTGAATCACCACCCGACGCCGACCCCGTCTGATCAGAACCCCGCCTGTTGAAAGAAAAGGACTACCCATGAAAGCCTCCGATCTTTTCGTCCGCTGTCTCGAAGCGGAGGGCGTCGAGAGAATTTTCGGCGTTCCCGGCGAGGAAAATGCCGACCTGATGCTGTCGCTAGAAGACAGCCGCATCGATTTCATCCTCTGCCGTCACGAACAGGCCGCAGCTTTCATGGCAGATGCCTATGGCCGGCTGACCGGTAAAGCGGGCGTCTGCCTGTCAACGCTGGGGCCGGGCGCGACGAACCTCGTGACGGGGCTTGCCGACGCCAACATGGACCGCGCACCGGTCGTTGCCATTATCGGCCAGGGATCGACCCGCAGGCTCCATAAGGAAAGCCACCCGAACATGGATGCCATCGGCATGATGGAGCCAATTTCGAAATGGGCACAGACCGTGTGGAGCGGCGAGACAGTGCCGGAGATCGTCCGCAAGGCATTCAAGATCGCCGAAACCGAAAAACCCGGCGTGACGGTGATCGAACTGCCCGAAGACGTCGCCAAGGAAGATGTCGACAGACACGTCATGGCACCGACGGTAACCCGCCGGCCTGCCGCCGATCACAAGGCGGTTCGCGCCGCCATCGACGCGATCGAGCAGGCGACCAACCCCATCATCCTTGCCGGTAACGGGGCGTTGCGGAAACGCGCTGCCAAACAGCTGCGCCGCTTTGCGCGTAAAACCGGTATCCCGGTGGTCAATACCTTCATGGGCAAGGGCGCCGTCGCCATGTCCGACCCACATTGCCTGTTCACCATGGGTCTTCAGGGCCGCGACCACGTAAACAAGGCATTTGAGAAATCCGACACCGTGATCACCGTCGGGTACGACCTCGTGGAGATCGCACCGGTTTTCTGGAACCCCGATTGCGACAAGACGATCAT
>CAJQLI010000123.1 GCA_905479125.1 uncultured Alphaproteobacteria bacterium
TCGCCGACGGCGTCGATGCAGACACGGCGCTGCGCCGTGCTGGGCACCGGGTGTTCGGCTCCAAGCCCGGCGCGTACGGGGCGGGGCTGCAGGCGCTGATCGACGAACGCGGCTGGGACACCGATGCCGATCTCGCCCGCGCCTATATCGCCTGGGGTGGCTATGCCTATGGCGCAGGCGCGGACGGCGCCGCCGAACACGGCCTGTTCGAACGCCGTCTCGGCGACGTGCAGGCAGTCGTCCACAACCAGGACAACCGCGAACACGATCTGCTCGATTCCGACGACTACTACCAGTTCGAAGGCGGGCTGACGGCGGCGGTCCGCCACCTGTCCGGCGATCAGCCCGCGGTCTGGCACAACGATCATTCGCGCCCCGAAACGCCCAAAATCCGCAGCCTCGAAGACGAGATCGGCCGGGTCGTGCGGGCGCGGGTCGTCAACCCGAAATGGATCGCCGGCGTCATGCGCCACGGCTACAAGGGCGCGTTCGAAATGGCGGCGACGGTCGATTACCTGTTTGCATTTGCCGCGACCGCCCATTGCGTGAAGGATCATCATTTCGATCTGGTCTTCGATGCCTATCTCGATGACGACGCCGTGCGGGGCTTTCTGGAAGACAACAACCCGGACGCGCTGCGTGAGATGGCCGAACGCCTGCTCGAAGCCCAGGACCGCGGCCTGTGGCGGCCGCGCTCGAACAGTGCCGCGTCGCGTCTGACCGAATTAAAGGGAGCTGCCTGATGGTAAAAAAACCCACCACCGCCGAAGAACTCGCGCGCGCCAACGAGAAATCGAAAAAGCGCAAAGAATCCCGCGACAAGATGCTGGCCGACAAGACGGTAGAGAAGGGCCTGCTGATCGTCCATACGGGCAAGGGCAAGGGCAAGTCGACCGCCGCGTTCGGCCTTGTCGCCCGCGCCATCGGCAACGACATGAAAATCGGCGTCGTCCAATACGTGAAGGGCAAGTGGGAAACCGGCGAACGGCTCGTGCTCGACCATTTTCCCGACCAGGTGACCATTCGCACCATGGGCGAGGGCTTTACCTGGGAGACCCAGGACAAGGCGCGCGACATTGCGGCGGCGGAGGCGGCCTGGGCGGTGTCGAAGGAGATGATCGCCGACCCGAGCTACGATCTCGTCGTGCTGGACGAGCTCAACATCGTGCTGCGGTATGACTATCTGGATATCGAGGACGTGCTCGAGACGTTCCGGAACAAGCGCGACATGCTGCATGTCGTCGTCACCGGGCGGAACGCGAAGCCGGAGCTGATCGAGATCGCCGATCTGGTTACCGAGATGACGCAAGTAAAGCATCCCTTCCGCGAACAGAACGTGCGCGCCCAGAAAGGCATAGAGTTCTAGGGGATGCTGGCGGGAAACACTCCATGACGCCTGCGCTGATGTTTCAGGGCACGGGCTCCGATGTCGGCAAGTCGGTGCTGACGGCGGGGCTGTGCCGTGCCTATACGAGGCGCGGGCTGGCTGTGCGCCCGTTCAAGCCTCAGAACATGTCCAACAATGCCGCCGTCACCGCCGATGGCGGCGAAATCGGCCGGGCGCAGGCATTGCAGGCGCGTGCCTGCGGCGTGTCGCTTCATACCGATATGAACCCGGTCCTGCTGAAGCCGCAATCGGAAACGGGTGCTCAGGTCATCGTGCAGGGAAAGATCGTCGGCAATGCAAAGGCGCGTGAATACCAGGCGATGAAACCCGGCCTGATGGCCAGCGTGCTGGAAAGTTATCACCGCCTGTCGGCAGAGGCCGACCTGGTGCTGGTCGAAGGCGCGGGGAGTGCGGCCGAGGTCAATCTCCGCGCCGCCGATATTGCCAATATGGGCTTCGCCGAGGCGGCGAACGTGCCGGTGGTGCTGATCGGCGATATCGACCGGGGCGGGGTGATCGCCCAGCTGGTCGGCACGTGGAACCTGCTGAGCGCGGCCGAGCGCGCGCTGACGCGGGGGTTCATCGTCAACAAGTTCCGGGGCGATGTTTCCCTGTTTGACAGCGGGCTCGACGTTATCCGCGACCGGACGCCGATGACGTCGTTTGGCGTGGTGCCGTGGTTTGCTGATGCGGGGCGGCTGCCGCGTGAAGATGCGTTTAATGTTGGGGTCGATGTCGGCGGGGATGCCGCGCAGTTCGGCGATATCAAAATCGCTGTGCCGGTCCTGTCGCGCATCGCGAATTTCGACGATCTCGATCCGCTACGCGCCGAGGCGGATGTGTCCGTGGTGATGGTCCCGGCGGGCGCGGCGCTGCCGGGCGATGCCGACCTGGTCCTGCTGCCGGGCTCGAAGGCAACGCTTGCCGATCTGGCGTTTATCCGCGCGCAGGGATGGGATATCGACATTGCCGCCCATGTCCGGCGCGGCGGGGCGGTACTCGGCATCTGCGGCGGCTACCAGATGCTGGGCAGGACGGTGTCCGACCCGCAGGGCATCGAAGGCCCGCCGGCGGAAGCGCCGGGACTGGGCCTGCTGGATGTCACGACCACGCTGACGGCGGCCAAAAAACTGGTCGAGGTTTCCGGCACGGCGCGTCAGACCGGCACGCCGGTGTCAGGCTACGAAATGCATGTCGGCGTGACGTCCGGCCCCGATACCGCGCAGCCGATGCTGACGCTTTTGAGCGGATCGGATGGTGCGGTTTCTGCCGATGGCAGCGTTTGCGGGAGTTACGTCCACGGGCTGTTTTCATCCGATGCGTTCCGAACCGCTTTTCTGCAGCGGCTGCGCCCGGCGGCCCGGGAGGCAATGGCCTATGAGGCCGGGATCGATGCGACGCTGGATGCACTGGCCGATCATCTGGAAGCGCATCTCGATCTGGAGGCGATGATCGATGGTTGAAGTGTTTCAGGATTCGTCGGCGCCAGCCCTTCGTGCAATTCATGCCCTCAGCCCCTCCCGGCCACCGCCCAATTTCTCTGGGGGATCATCCTTACGGGTGGCCGGGAGGGGGAGAGGGCCGGTGCGATTCCGCGCAAGCGGAAAACACAATTCTGGCTCAGGCGAGCGCCATGAACATCAGCAGCATCGCCGCCAGCCCGGCGCCCGCCTTGCGGTACAGGCTCAGCGCGCGACCGATATCCTCTGCGGTGGCATCGGCACGGCCGTTTTCGTTCATCCATGCATCGTCGACGATGAAATCCCGGTAATGGCGCGGCCCCGCCAGTGCCAGGCCGAGCGCGCCCGCCATCGCCGCTTCGGGCCAGCCCGCATTGACCGAGCGGTGTTTCTCGGCGTCGTCGATCACCGCCGACCACGCCTCGCCGCCGCGTGTCCCGATGCCGATGGCCGCCGTGATCACGATCAGCAGACCGGCGATGCGCGCCGGGACAGCCATCACGGCATCGTCCAGCCGCGCGGCGAACTTGCCGAAATGCTCATAGGTGCTGTCATGGTGGCCGATCATGCTGTCCAGCGTGTTGACCGCCTTGCAGAAAAACAGCCCCGGCAGGCCGAGCACCGCAAACCAGATGATGGGCCCGACCACGCCGTCCGAGAAATTTTCCGCCGCCGATTCGATCGCGGCGCGCGAAACGCCGTGTTCGTCCAGCGTCTCCGGGTCACGACCGACGATGTGGGATACCGCCGCGCGGCCCTCGGCGAGCGATACGTCGAGCCCGCGTGCGACATCGCGGACATGATTGAAAAGACCGCGATAGGCAATGAACACGCTGGCGATAGCGGCCCCCGCGATCCAGCCGTATTTCACCTGGGACAGCAGCCATTGGATGCCGTACCCGGCAAAAACAGCCAGCGATACCAGAAACAGGGTCGTCAGCGCGCCGCGCCAGAAACGTGCGCGGTCGGATCGTTGTTCGCGGTTCAGCTTTTTGTCGAAAAACGCGATCAGGCCGCCGAAGACGGCAACCGGGTGGGGGATGCGGGCGTACACCTTGGGCGGATCGCCAAGGGCCACGTCGATGGCAAACGCCAGCATCACCACCAGCAGGGGGTGGACGGCTGCAGCATCTGCGGAGTACCACTGAAACATCATCCGGGGACAATCGCCCGTCACGCGTCGGGAATCAATTGCCACCGGACAAGGAGAGTAAATTGACTACAGGAATCATGGTTTGCGGTCATGGCAGCCGCGATGAAGGCGCTGTCGCCGAGTTTGAGAAACTGTCCGTCGCCATTCGTGCCCGGGCGGGTGATATCCCGGTCGAATACGGTTTTCTCGAATTTGCGACCCCGGTGATCAAGGAAGGCCTTGGCAAACTGGTTGACCAGGGCGTCACCGACGTGCTGGCCGTGCCGGGCATGCTGTTTGCCGCCGGCCACGCAAAAAACGATATACCGTCCGTGCTGAACACCTGGGCATCGGGCCATGAGGGCGTCGATATCCGCTACGGGCGCGAGCTTGCGATCGATCTCAAAATGCTGCGGGCCGCCGCCGACCGGATCGAAGAAGCGCTGGATGCCGCCGGTCGCGATGTGCCGATGGAAGAAACCCTTCTGGTGGTCGTCGGCCGCGGCGCGTCTGATCCGGATGCCAATTCCAATGTGGCCAAGGTCATGCGGATGCTTTGGGAAGGTCTGGGCTTCGGCTGGGGCGAAACGGCGTATTCCGGCGTTACCTTTCCGCTGGTTGAACCGGGTCTCGAACATGCAGCGAAGCTCGGCTACAAGCGGATCGTGGTCTTTCCGTATTTCCTGTTTACCGGCGTATTGGTGCGGCGCATCTATGAATACACCGACCTGGTCGCGGCCCGGCATCCCGATATCGAATTCATCAAGGCGCCTTATCTGAACGACCACCCGATGGTGATCGAGACATTCATGGAGCGCATCGACGAGATCCGCCGTGGCGAGAACAACATGAACTGCCAGCTCTGCAAGTACCGCGAACAGGTGCTCGGCTTCGAGGCCGAGGTCGGCCTGGCGCAGGAAAGCCATCACCACCATGTTGAAGGCATCGGCACGGGCGAGGCGAAACCCCACGATCATGGGCATGACCACGACCACGATCATGACCATGACCATGACCATGATAAAGGACACAGCCACGACCACGCACATCATCCGTATCCCCATGCGGATCATCCGCTTGGCCCGAAGACATTGAGAAAAGAGATCGGCTGAAAATCTGATGGAATATGTGCGCGATCCTGATGAAATTTACCGGCAGTCCTTCGAGATCGTCCGGGCGGAGACGGACCTGTCCGGCGTGCCGGACGATATGGGCGATGTCGTTATTCGCCTGGTCCATGCCTGTGGCATGCCGGAAATCGCCGCCGACCTGCGCTGGTCCGACGGGGTCGCGTCTGCCGCGCGGGCCGCACTTGGGGCCGGTGCACCGGTAATCTGCGATGCCCAGATGGTGGCCGATGGTGTGATTGCAGCCCGGTTGCCGGCGGAAAACCAGATTCTCAGCATGATCCGCCTGCCGAACCTGGTTGCACTCGCTCGCGAACAGGGCACGACCCGGTCGGCCGCCCAGGTCGAATTGTGGAAGCCGTTCCTGCCGGGCAGTGTTGTTGCTATCGGCAATGCACCGACGGCATTGTTCCGCCTTCTTGAAGTCATCGCGGAGGATCCGTCGCGCAAACCGGCCGCTATTCTCGGCTTCCCCGTCGGTTTCGTCGGTGCCGCTGAATCAAAGGTTGCCCTTCATGACGGGGCCAATGACGGCTCCCATGATGTGCCCTATATGACCATCCTCGGCCGCAAAGGCGGCAGTGCGATGGCCGCCGCCGCGGTCAACGCGCTCGCGGGGCGTTACGAAGCATGACGGAAAGATGGCTGAGTATTGTCGGGATCGGCGAAGACGGTCTTGAAGGGCTGACCCCGCGCGGGCGCATGCTGGTCGACGGCGCACAGACCCTGGTCGGCGGCGAGCGCCACCTCGCCATGCTTCCTGAAGACGGCCGCGAACGTCTTACCTGGCCGAGCCCGCTGACCGACCTGATGCCGCATATCGCCCAACGCCGCGGCACGCCGGTTTGTGTACTGGCCACGGGCGATCCGATGTTTTTCGGCATCGGCGTCACCCTGGCGAAGCATTTCGGTGCCGATGAAATGGATGTGGTGCCGTCTCTATCCGCGTTCTCCCTGGCGGCATCGCGTCTCGGCTGGGCGCTCGCCGATGTCGAACAGCTGACCCTTCATGGCCGACCGGCATCGCTGATTGTGCCTTTCATCCTGCCGGGCGCGCGGCTGATGATCCTGTCGGATGGTGCCGATACCCCGGCGCAGGTGGCTGAGATTCTGGCAGAGCGCGGCTATGGCGACAGCAGAATTTATGTTCTTGAACACATGGGCGGACCGCAGGAGCGCGGGCTGGAGGGCACGGCCGCTGACTGGCAGCATACGAATATCGCGCCTTTCAACACCGTCGGCGTTGACTGTGTTGCCGGACCCGATGCGCTTGTTCTGCCGCGTATCCCGGGCCTGCCTGACGACGCTTTTACCAGCGACGGCAATATGACCAAGCGCGAAGTGCGTGCGGCGACGCTGGCAGCGCTGGCGCCGATCCCGGGGCAGCACTTGTGGGATATCGGTGCCGGTTGTGGCGCGATTTCCATCGAATGGATGCGGACCCATCCCAATTGCCGTGCCACCGCAATCGAAAGCCGCTCCGACCGGATCGGGCTGATCGCGCGCAATGCGATTGCGCTCGGTGTGCCACGGCTCGGCATGATCGAAGGCCAGGCGACGGACGTGCTGGCCGGTCTCGACGCACCGGATGCTATTTTTATCGGCGGTGGTGCGTCCACGCCCGGTCTGATCGACCTCTGCTGGGAGGCGTTGCAGCCCCGGGGCCGGCTTGTCGCCAATGTCGTTACCCTGGAAGGCGAAATCGCCCTGTCTGCTTTTCGTGAACGCCGGGGCGGTGACCTGACCCGCATTGCCGTCTCGCGGGCCGAACCGGTCGGGCCTTTTACCGGCTGGAAACCGCTGATGACCGTCACCCAGCTGACTGCGGTGAAATCCTGATGGCGGCCGCACTCTCCGGGACCCTTTATGGTGTCGGCATCGGGCCGGGTGATCCCGAACTGGTGACGCTGAAAGCGCTGCGTATTTTGAAATCGGTGCCGGTTCTGGCCTGGCCTGCGCCTGAAGAAGGTCCGAGCCTCGCGCGTGAAATCGTCGCTGAACACCTGCCGGGTAACCAACGCGAAATTCCCATCCGCATGCCGCTGCTGCCGGCACGGTTTCCCGCGGATGACGTCTATGACAAGGCAGCGATCGAGATCAGCGAAGCGCTTGATGCGGGTGAAGATGTCGCCGTGATCTGCGAGGGTGATCCGTTCTTTTACGGCTCGTTCATGTATCTGTACGGTCGTCTGGCTGGTGATTATCCGGTAGAGGTGATTCCCGGCGTGTCCTCCCTGACCGCCTGCGCCGCCGCGCTTGGTGCGCCGCTTTCCGCGAAGAATGACGTGCTGACGGTCATCCCGGGCCCGCTCGATAGTGACACGATGAAACAGCGTCTGACCGATGCAGATGCGGTGGCAATCATCAAGGTCGGGCGGCATTTCGACAGGATCCGCAACGTGATTGACGCACTCGGCCTGACGGCCAATGCCCGCTATATCGAACGCGCCACCATGGGCGAGCAGCGCATTGTGCCGATTGGCGAGGTGGGCGACGGCAACGCGCCCTATTTCTCCATGATCCTTGTCCACAAACGCGATGAGGTCTGGAAATGATGTCTCCGGCGATTATTGTTCTCGGCCCCGGCGGGCTCGACCTTGCGCATAAGATTGTGACGGTGTTGCCGGATGCCGAGGTTCACGGCCTTGCGCGCCGCGTGGACTCCGCACAGGTCTCCTTCGACGATACCGGCGATCATCTGCGCGCCCTGTTTGCGGCCGGTACACCTGTTATCGGCATCTGTGCCGCGGGGATCCTGATCCGTCTGCTGGCGCCAAGCCTGACCGACAAGACATCGGAGCCGCCGGTCATCGCGGTTGCCGAAGACGGTTCTGCCGTCGTGCCGTTGCTCGGCGGTCATCATGGCGCGAATGACCTGGCGCAGAAAATCGCGGCAGCTTTTGGCGCGGTTGCCGCCGTGACAACTGCGGGCGATGTGCGCTTCGGTGTCGCGCTCGACAGTCCACCGGCAGGTTGGACGCTGGCCAATCCCGACGACGTGAAATCTTTTGCCGGCGATCTGCTGGGAGGTCAGACGGTTGGTGCCCATCAGCCATTACCGCCGTTTCTGGCCGATGCGGATATTCCGCGCGATCTGGGCGGGACGCTTCGCATATCCGCAACCCCGCATCGCATCGAGGGTGATGCCGGTCATCTGGTGTATCACCCCGCAAGCGTTGCCGTGGGCGTGGGGTGTGAACGGGGAACCGACCCGGCGGAACTGATCGCCCTGGTGAATTCAACACTCGAGGCAGGCGATATCGCATCGGAGGCGATCGCCGGAATCTATTCGCTCGACCTCAAAGCAGATGAGCCCGCCGTGCATGCCGCCGCTGCCGCGCTGGGGGTTGAAGCGTGGTTTTTCGGTGCCGCGACCCTCGAGGCGGAGACACCCCGTCTTATGACTCCGTCCGATGTCGTGTTTCGGGAAGTCGGCTGTCATGGCGTATCCGAGGGCGCGGCGCTTGCCGCGGCCGGTGCTGCCGCCGAGCTGACGGTCGGGAAACAGAAATCTGCCCGGGCAACCTGTGCAATCGCGGTATCGCCCGATCCGATCGCCGGGAATGGCGCCGCGCAGCCCCAGGGCAGACTGCTGGTTGTCGGCACCGGTCCCGGCAGTGACGGCTGGATGACCGCGGAAGCCGAAGACGCTGTCGCGCAGGCGACCGACCTGGTCGGCTATACGCTGTATCTGGATATCCTGGCGGAACGTGCGGCAGGGAAGGCCCGTCATGATTTTCCGCTCGGCGAAGAGATCGACCGGGTGCGCGCAGCACTTGACCTGGCGGCGACCGGCAAGACGGTCGCCCTGGTCTCCTCCGGTGATCCCGGTATTTACGCGATGGCGACGCTCGCCTTCGAGCTGCTGGAAACCGGCGGGCGGGATGACTGGGGCCGGGTCGCCATCCAGGTGTGTCCCGGTATTTCCGCGTTGCAGGCGGCTGCCGCACGGTCCGGCGCACCTCTGGGGCATGATTTCTGCACCATATCGCTGTCCGACCTGCTGACCCCGTGGGAGGCGATAGAGCGCAGGCTGAAAGCCGCGGCTGACGGTGATTTCGTTGTCGCTTTCTATAACCCTGTTTCGCGCCGCCGGACCTGGCAGCTCGGCAAGGCGCGGGAAATCCTGCTGACGGGCAGGCCGGAAACCACGCCAGTAGTTCTTGCCCGCAATCTCGGGCGGGATGGCGAACAGGTACGGGTGGTTACGCTGGGCACGCTTGATCCGGCCGATGTCGATATGCTCACCGTCGTACTGGTGGGTTCGTCCGAGAGCCGCACGGTCGGCCGCGGCGATGGGCGTCACTGGGTCTACACGCCACGTGGTTATGCCGGCAAACAGGCCGTGGAAAAGAACGACGATATGAAGGGTACAGGATGACAGTCTGGTTTATCGGCGCGGGGCCGGGCGATCCCGATCTGCTGACTATTCGCGGGCGGGACGTAATTGCACGCTGCCCTGTCTGTCTTTACGCGGGCTCGCTCGTGCCCGAAGCGGTGGTCGCCCACGCGCCGGACGGCGCCGTCGTGATGGACACCGCATCGATGACGCTCGATGACATCATCGCGGAGATGGAAAAGGCTCATGCGGCGGGCCATGACGTCGCGCGGGTCCATTCAGGCGATCCGTCCCTGTACGGGGCGATCGGCGAACAGATCCGCCGCCTTGATGCGCTGGGGATCGCCTTCGAGATCGTGCCCGGCGTGCCAGCCTATGCCGCCGCCGCTGCATTGCTGCGCCGTGAGCTCACGCTGCCGGATGTCGCCCAGACGGTGATCCTGACGCGGACGGCGATGAAGGCATCGGCAATGCCCAATACCGAAGATCTCGATACGCTCGGTAAATCGGGGGCGACACTCGCGATCCATCTTTCGGTGCGAAACCTGAAACATGTCTGCGAGACGCTGATCCCCCATTACGGTGCGGAGTGCCCTGTTGCCGTTGTCTACAGGGCAAGCTGGCCCGATGAGCAGGTGGTTGAAGGCACGCTGACCGATATTCGCCAGAAGGTCCGCGCCGCGAAAATTACGCGCACGGCGCTTATTCTGGTCGGGCAGGTGCTTGCGCCGGACGGGTTTACAGATTCGGCCCTTTACGATGCCGATCACGTGCATGTGCTGCGCCCGCGCCGCAAGGGCTGACGCGATACAATCAGCCGCCGAGGCGGTCCAGCCAGGCCACCGCCGCCGTGACATCCGAGACGATCGGGCTTGGTTGCGGGGGCGGCCGGTCGATCATGATGACGGGAATACCGGCTGCACGCGCGGCGGCGATCTTGGGATAGGTTGCGGCCCCGCCGGCATTCTTGCTCACCAGAACATCGATATCGTGTTCGCGCAGCAGAGCCGATTCCTGCGCCGTCGTGAACGGCCCGCGGCCCGCGATATAGACGGCGCCCTTCAGGCGGTCGGTGGCATCGGGCGGATCGATCGACCGGATCACCAGCGCCACCCCGGCCACATCTGAAAACGCGCCAAGCTCCTGCCGGCCGACGGACAGGAAAGCGCGTGTGCCCAACGTCGGCAATAGTGACGCCGCCGCCGCGATATCGGCGACCCGGTGCCAGGCATCGCCCGCCGTTTGTTCCCAGGCGGTACGCAGAAGCTTCAGTCGAGGAACCTCGGCATCCGCGCAGGCCTGAACCGCATGGGCGGCAATCCGGTCGGCAAAGGGGTGAGTAGCATCGATCACGGCGGCGATATGGTTCTGGTTGATCCACGCGGCGAGAGCGTCCGGCCCGCCGAACCCGCCGCTCCGGACGGTCACGCCCTCGGGCAATGCCGGGTTTATGGTGCGTCCGGCGAGTGAATAAACGATATCGAAACGCGTCGCCGCCTCGGTCGTCAATGATATGGCCTCGCCCGTGCCCCCCAGGATCAGAATGCGGGGACGCTTATTCATCCGACCGCCCGACGAGGTTGCCTGCGCGGTCATAGATGAAGACGTCGATGTCTATTTCTGCACCGGCAAGTGTGTAGCGGGCGACGCCCTGTGCGCGCCGGGCAATCTCGGGGGCAAGTTCCAGCCCCGCCGTGCCGGCGATCGACAGGGCTTCGGCAGCGGTATTGGCGCCTTCTATCTGCGCGGCGATCTCTTTTGACGCGCCCAGTTCATGTGCGACATCGGCCATCCAGGTCAGGTCGACCTGGCTGCGCCCGGAATGAAGGTCCAGGTTTCCTTCGGCCAGCTTGCTGATCTTGGCGAATCCGCCGCCAATGACGACGCGCGGCACCGGGTGTCTGCGGAGATACTTCAGCATACCGCCGGCGAAATCGCCCATGTCGATCATTGCGTGGTCAGGCAGACCCAGCAGTTCCTGGGTTTTTTCCTCGGACGATTTTCCCGTACACCCGGCAATCAAGGGTTCACCCCCGGCGCGGGCGACATCGATGCCGCGATGGATCGATTCGATCCACGCAGCGCAGGAATAGGGGACAACGACGCCGGTCGTGCCCAGGATCGAAATCCCGCCGAGAATGCCGAGGCGCGGGTTCCAGGTTTTCTCGGCCAGAGCTGCGCCACCTTCGACCGATACGGTCACGATGACGTCGCCGGGTGCGCCATGGGCGGCGGCGGTCTCGTCGATCGCCTGGCGGATCATCTTTCGCGGCATCGGGTTGATCGCGGGCTCGCCCACCGGCAGGGGCAGGCCTTCGCGGGTTACCGTGCCGACCCCGTCGCCGGCGCGGAAGATGACGCCGTCGCCTGCACTGGCGATTTCGATATTTACCTGGATAAGTGCGCCGTGGGTGACGTCGGGATCGTCTCCTGCATCCTTGATGATGGCCGTAAAAGCGCTGTTTTCAGCCATTCCTTCCCGCGCCAGGGCAAAGGACGGTGTTTCACCTTTCGGCAGGGTGATCTGCACGGGGTCGGGGAAATCGCCCGTCAAAAGCGCGGTATAGGCAGCCTTGGCGGCCGCCGTCGCGCAAGCGCCGGTCGTCCATCCGCGTCGTAATTCTCCTTCGGGCCTACGTGCCATCCTGACGTTATATGTGCTAAGCAGTTTCTATGGAACGGCTCACATTCGATATGCCCGAACTTGAACCCGGATGGGTCTGGTTGACGGGTGCCGGCCCGGGTGATCCCGGGCTGTTAACGCTGCATGCGCTGAACGGTTTGCGGCAGGCGGA
>CAJQLI010000124.1 GCA_905479125.1 uncultured Alphaproteobacteria bacterium
GGCGAGACGCCCGTTGCACGGATCGTCTCACAGATAGCGCTGGACTGCCTGACCGCCGCACCGCGGACCGACTGGATCGCCCACTTCGGCGGCGGGCGAAAACCGCAGAAACCGAAACCGCCCTCGCCTGCCACCATCGCGCCGGACCGGCTGCCCCATACCTATACCGGTCGCTACATCCATCCCGCCTACGGCCCGGTTTCTTTCACCGCAACGGCAGAAACTCCTTCCCTTATCGGCCGTTTCCACGGACGGGAGTTCGAGCTCTCTTATGCAGGCAATGACAGCTGGCGACTGGCAGATACTCACTGGCCGCTGCGCGAGGGCCTGATCTTTTCGTTCAGCGGGCTGGCGGGTGGCGAATTCGGTACCGTGTCGGCCCCGATTGCAGACGGGCCGACCTATCGACGCAACGCCGGACCGCTGGTGTTTCACCGAGAACCCTTGTCTTCCCCAGCACCGACGCCAGATAAGTAATCAGCGCGCATTTACCGAGGTACAAAATGTCAAAAGCGGAAACCAAGACCAGGAAGCCGGCCCCCAAGACCGGAGACAAGAAGAAAACGGTCGCAAAAGATCGCCGGCCGCCGGTGGCGATCGGTCACGTGCGGATCGAAACCCACACGGTCGGCGACACGATCGAATTCTTCAAAGCACTCGGCCTGCGCGGTATTTTCCGCAATGACAATTTCGGCGTGCTCGAACTGCGTGGCGGCACGCATCTGATCGTCTCGAAAAGGGACAAGCCGGTTCGCAAAGGCACAGCGGCCCCATTCGATATCATGGTCGACGATATTGAAAAGGCGCAGAAAAAATACGCGAAGAAAGACTTCGAACCGTCAGAGATCACTTCCGGCTCAATCCATTCATCGTTCTATATCCGGGCACCGTCGGGCCACAAGCTGAAGATAACCTCTTCCCACGCGGGAAAACGCGCCGTTTAGGTTACCCCTTTACGCGGACGGGGCGCCCGAAGACACGAAGCGCGAAAGCGGCAAATACGCCACCTGACACACCGACGAGCCATGCAGACCCCCAGGCCACGGGGTCGTCCCGCCCGCCGGCAAAATCCAGCACGATACCCGCCGTCGCCGGGCCCAGCGTTGCCCCGACAAACCCCAGCATCGCATGCACCGCCATCGTCGCCCCGCGCAATGCAGGGTCAGCAGAGGTTACCGTGCCCGCCGTCACCGTGCCGGTATCGGCATATAGCGCCATGCCATACACGATCGCTATTGCGGCAACGAGGCTCGGCGGCATACCTGTCAGCGGCGTCGATGCGAGCAACAATCCCATGATCAGGGCCGCGGCATAAATTGAATACAATACCTTTTTACGGTTCCTGCGGGCGGCGATCTCCCCCGCGAACATCGAGACGGGAACGCCGCATAATGCGACCAGCGTCGCCACCACGACGGGCGTCGTAAACATCGGGGAGCCGGGCTGCTGAAGGACATACCAGGTCAGGAAGGCAACCATCCAGATGCGGTTGGTGAACCCCTCCCAGAGGTGGCCGGCATAGGCAAGGATGTAACCCATCGCCGCACGGTTCCTGAATACCGGTCTGAAATCGACAAGAAGGCCACGGCGGACATTCGGATCGGATTTGCCGGTCGGCAGCCAGAGGTAACCGATAACCAGCGAGATCACATTGCCGATACCCGCCGCGGCAAACGCGTAACGCCAGCCATAGAGGTCTGCCAATCCGCCACCGGCAAAAATAGAGATTGCCGTGCCGATGCCGAAAACCGACGTGTAATAGCTCGATGCACGGCTACGCCAGGGCTCTTCCAGACTGTCTGCAAGTATTTTAAGCGCCGGCATATATGCCCCCGCCATCGCCACCCCGGCCAGAAAGCGCAGGATCATCCCTGACCAGAAACCACTCGCAAGAAGCGCAAACCCCAGGGACACGACGGCGCCGAGCACGGTCGAGATCAGGCATATTCGCTTGGGTGGTATCCGGTCGGTCAGCGGCACAAGAACCGGCACCGCGACGAGATATCCAGCGAAGAACACACCACCCAGCCAGCCTGCACGCGAATTGCTCATCCCCCATTCGGCAATGAGGGTGGGCAAAACCGCAGCCACAGTCATGAAGGCCAGCAGGTTAAGGACGAGGAACGTGCAGGAAAGAACGGTAAGGCGGGCGGGGCTCATCGTTCATCCTTACACAAAAACCGGGATCGCCAACAGACCACCCGGGACATTCTCTCTTCTGCGGAGCCCGATATCGACCAAGTCCTTTGCAGGTCCGGCGACGAATATCTCAGGGAGCCATCTACCGGCTCTCTGGTTGCGTGGTGGTTCGGGGTCCAACCGCTCGATGCCCGGCTAAATACCGGCCCCGCACACCAACAATTGCACAACCCTGATTGCTGCGGCAAAATGATCCACCCACGAACGGAGTGAAGTAAATGGCTGAAACCCTAGAGCGCGTGATCAGCGAAGACGATATCCGCACCTTCCATGAAGACGGCGCGGTATGTCTGCGCGGCTTTCTGTCTCCGGAATGGCTGGAAACCGTCGCGGAGGGGTTCGAGCAGGCTGTTGCATCGCCGGGCCAGTTTTCCAAGAGTTACGGCCCCGAAGGCGCACCGCGCTATTACACTGACCACCGGCTTTTCAACCGGTTCGAGCCGTTCCGAAAATTCCTGTTCGAGGGACCGACCGCGCAGGTGGCTGCCGAGATTTTCGATGCCGCCCGCCTCGACCTGTACGACGAGCATCTCCTCATCAAGGAAGCCGGGGCCCCTGCCCCGACATACTGGCATCACGACATGCCGTATTTTTCCATCAAGGGCGATCAGCTCGCCAGCATCTGGTTCTCGCTGGATGCGACCCGCGAAGACACCGGCGCCCTGCGCTTTGCCAAGGGGTCACACAAATGGGGCAAGCTGTTTCAGCCGGTAAAAATCGGCGAGAACGTTCCTGTCGACAGCTTCAACCGGGATGACCTGATTGCGACCGTGCCCGATATCGAGAACAATCCTGACGAATACCCGACCGTGCTGATGGAAACCGATCCCGGCGACATCATCATATTCCACGGCCTGACGCTGCATTCGTCATCCGGTAACAGCAATACCGAAAACAGCCGGCGTGCATTATCTCTGCGCTATGCCGGAGACGATATCCGCTGGCAGAACCGCTCTGATGCGCCGCTCATCTTCGACCGCACGCTGAATGATGGCGACCCGCTCAGCCTGCTCGGCGAACAATGCCCGCAGGTCTGGCCCCGCGCCTGACAGCAATCGGCATCGGCGCTAGCGCTGGCGAAGCAGCGTTATCAGAAAAACAACGCTCAAACCTGCACACCCGAGGATAACCCAGCCCATCGGCATCGGAGTTCCGTCGTGGAGCAGGCCGACGCATATACCTGAGACCGCTCCGCACCCGTAGCGTACGGATCCGACAACCGCTGACGCCGTTCCGGCATTTTTCGGGAAATATTCAAGCGCACCGGCCGCGGCATTCGCGTTGATCAGGCTCAACGGCAGCGTAAAGAAGACAATGCCGAGGATTACCCCCCACATCCCCCAGACATTCGTCGCGATAAGGGCGAAAAGCGCGACCGCCCCCGCAAACAGCAGCCACACACCGACCTTGAACATCTGAAACACGCCCTCGGTCATGACCAGCTTGCTGTTAAGCCAGCCTCCCGCCATTACCCCCAGAACGTTCAGGGTAAAAATGAACCCGAGATGCTCCGGTGCAACGCCGTAGAAATCGATAAACACGAAAGGGGCACCCGACAGAAACGCGAAGAGGGCGCCGAATGTAATACCACCGGTCAGGATATATCCAATTGCCTGGCGATGCGCGAGAACGTCGGCATAACCGCGCAATATCGGTTTGAACCCGGGCGTGCTGCGTCGTTCCGGTGGCAGACTTTCCCTGATACCGAACACGACCACAAAGATTGCCAGCGTGCCGAAGAATACGAGCGTCCAGAACACCGCGCGCCAGCCGAACCAGATCAGAACATACCCGCCGATCACGGGGGCTATCATCGGCGCAAACAGGATGATCGTCAGCATCAGCGACATAACCCGGGCCATCTGCGCGCCGTCATACCGGTCGCGGATAATCGCACGGGACAGGACTGTCCCCGCGCCGCCGCCAATCGCCTGAAAAAAGCGATATACCGCGAGTGTCTCCGCATCGACCGCTGTCGCACACAGCATCGTCATGGCGACATACAGGGTTATCCCCGACAGCAGCACGTATTTCCGCCCGAACCGGTCGGAAAGCGGGCCATAGGCGAGCTGCCCGAGCGTAAACCCGATCATGTAACCGCTGAGCGTCAACTGTATCTGCGCGGCACTCGCCCCGAATTCCGCCGCGATTGCCGAGAAACTCGGCAGGTACATATCGATCGATAATGGCGCCAGCGCGGCGACAAGACCCAGACAGATAATCAGCGGCCAGTCAGAGGCCGGTTTTGCGTCCGGGATGGATGAATTTGGTGCTGACAAACGCCTGACAATCGGAAAATGCCGACAATAAACCGGCCAAAAAACTCAGCCGGTTCATGACATGCCGGACCAGGGATGTCTATCGGAAGAAGCGACCATTCCCCGGAGCACAGGGTACAAAACACCCCGCCACCTCCGCCGTTGGGTATTTCAATAGACGCGAGTTCACCATCCTGTCCAGATCACTTATCAGTAGGGCCTTTATGTCGCTTAACCGCCTGTTCCGAGCTTTTCTCCAGCCGGGCCGCAATATCGCCGAGGACGAGAAAATCGACCTTGCTCAGTGCGGCGAAAAACACGTCATTGGCCTCCTGGATGGCCGGCGCCGCGTCCGATATCCGCCGGCGGCCCTCCGCCGTCAGACACAGCAGGACGCCGCGCCCGTCCGCCGGGTTCGGGCGTTTCTCGACAAGGCCGAGCTCGACCAGCCGGTTGGCCTGCGCGGTCACGAACGGCCCGCTGACGTGAAGCCTCCGCCCCACGGCCCGCACGCCTGCCCCCTCCGCCTCCGACTGCATATGAAAGATGGCCATCAGGATAGCGTATTGCGGACCGCTCACCCCGATCCCGACGGCCAGGTGGTCGCGCACGTCCTGCATGCGGGCCCCAACGGCCAGCAGATCATAAACGGTCGCGCGGAATGTCCGGTCACTGCCGTCGGGGTCGAGGAATTCCGGCCGCGACGTCGTGGTCACCTCATGCGCAGCGCTCATGCGTCGAGAAATGCCACGTTGCCCTGAAGCGCGGCTTCGACCGGAATATGCATCGCTTCATGCACCGAATTGTACATTTTCCAGAAGCCGACCACACAGGCAAGTTCGACGACCTGCGGCGGTGTCATACAAGCCGCCAGCCTGTCGAGAAGGTCCCGCGGCACGTTCGCATGGTCGATGGTCGCGGCGCGGGCGTATTCGATGGCGACCTTCTCGGCCGGGTCGTCGGGCGCATAAGCCGGGTCAAGCAGCCTGGCGATGTCTTCGGCCTTGAAGTCCCAGCCTTCACTGTCGTCTTCAGCATCGGCCATCAGCGTATTGGTGTTATGGGCGACGCAATAGGCACTCTGATTGAGAAAACTGCAGATGGCTGAAATCCGCCGCTTCAGCCCGGCATCGAGATGGCTCGACGGATCGCGCATCACCGTGTTGTTGAGCTGAATGAGACAGCTCAACAATTCGGGCCGGTGCATATAGAGCTTCAGCGCATTGGGCATGAACCCCATCCGCGCTTCATAGGCTTCAAGCGGCGCCTTGAGCGGATCAGGAAGCGCATCGCGGTCGGCATAGGGAATGAAAGGTGTTTCTTCGGTCATGACAGGTAATCCTCCAGTTTCACTTTGCCCCAGTTCAGGGGGAATGCTTCGGTAAAGTCGGTCTCGCCCCGATGCGGCTTGGCGGTCGCATCGATGCCGATCTTGCCGACGGTGCGCCACGGTTCATGGCCGGGAATAAGTTCACCCGACGGCTCGTACAGCGAGCCCCGCGTCCCCGGCACGACGAAAATATCGCGGGCCGGGTCAACACGGGTCGCAATGGCGCGATAGACGGCCTCCGCGCTCGAGATATCGGTATCGGGGCTGACCGCCACGACCATCTTGGTATTCAGCCACGGCGACCCCATGGTCTGCATCAACGCATCATTGACGAATCCCGGTCGCGGGTAATCAACCTGAATGACGCAGCTGACGGCTGCCCCCCAGGTCGGAAAGCGCACGTCATGGACCTTCAGGCCGATCTCGCTGATCCGGTTGTACAAAACAGCCTCGTGGCAGAGACGCGGCAGCGGCTGGTGATCGGTGTCGGGCACGGTCTGATGGTTGCGGTAGATCGGCTTGCCGGACCGCATTGTGATCGCGGTCAGATCGATGCGCGGGATTTTCTGTTCCTTGGGCAGGAAATAGCCCGTCGGCGCGTTGACCCCGCCCGCATCAAAAGTCTGCGTGATATCCACGACGCCCTCGACGACGATCTCCGCATGTGCCGGTACGCGCAGATCAATCGTCTCGCACGGCACCATCTCGACATCCTGGTCCATGATCGTGCCGACCATTTCCATCTCTCCCCAGACATCCATGTGCATGCCGGAGAAATTGGCCATGATCTCAAAAGCCGGGTGAACGCCGAACACGATGGCGATGGGCATTTCGGTCAGCCCCATGTCGCGGTATTTCTGCATGATGATGTGGGTGTGCGGCGTCGCGAAACTCATGAAGCCGTGGCGCGGCCCGACCGGGGTCGTCCCCGCATGCGACGAATTATAAAACCCGGTCTCCGGGTCCTTCACGATATTCATCGCCGAGATATAACGCTGGCCCTCTTCCGCCGAATGCACGGGCGCGGGCAGTTTCAGCCAATCGACA
>CAJQLI010000125.1 GCA_905479125.1 uncultured Alphaproteobacteria bacterium
CAGCGGCGTGTATAAATGGATGCCTCCTCTGCCGGCTGTGATCGGCAATGAAATGACCGGCCACGTAGTTGGTGTCGGTGCAGGCGTCAGTCATCTGGCGCTCGGCCAGGCGGTGCTGGTGTTCGGCACGGGTGGCGGCCGTCATGCGGAAATGAATGCGGTGCCGGCAGATATCGTCACGGCGCTGCCCGGCGGGGTCGATCTCGATGCGGCCGTGTGTATTCCCAATTACGCGATTGCGTGGTGCCTGCTCAAGGAGGCCTGCGCCGGCACCGACGTGAAATCGGTCTATGTGAATGGTGCGGCGGGGGGTGTTGGATCTGCGGTCATCGACCTGTGCCGTCTTGAAGGCATAGAGGTCATTGCCGGGGCAAGCTCCGACGCGAAATGCGCTTTCGCCAGCGATATCGGTGCAACGCATACCATTAACTACGGATCCGAAAATGTGGTCGAGCGTGTGCTTGCGCTGACAGACGATCGCGGTGTGGATCTTGTGCTTGATCAGCTCATCGGGCCGGATTTTACCGACAATCTGCAAATGCTCGCGCCGCTCGGTATGATCCTGTCCTTCAATGCGCTCGCGGGTCTGCCGGAAAAGGAACTGTTCGCCGAAATGCGCGCCCATCTTGGTAAAAGCCCGGCCGTCAGATGTTTCTCGTGGCACAGTTACGATGCCAACCCGGATGCACGTGCGCGGGTGCTTGGCGAAGTCGTCGACCGCTTCGCCGATGGCGGGCTAACGCCGCCGATTCACGCGACGCTGCCGCTCGCCGATGCGCGCAAGGCGCATGAGATGCTGGATGCCCGCGATATACTTGGTAAGGTCATCCTGAAGCCATAGCGGCACCGCATCGAGTAGGGCTGGGCGGCCTTTCGGGCGCAATTCGGGGCTGTTCAAAAAAGCCCTGTTTTTCCCAATGGTGCGGGCCCTGGAATAGCCGTTCATATACCGTTCAGATTCGGACGTGTATGGAAAGGTAGATCGGGTGAGACGCGCGTGCAGTGCTCGCTCTTCATTGTTAAATTTATGGTAGGGGGGCTTCTGCCAGATGCTATCGAATATTCGACGTCACTTCACACTGGTGGCCGTTTCGGCCGCTTTCATAACCGGTCTGTCTCTGGGCGCGGGCCCGGCACATGCGGCCGACATCACCGCGAATTGCGGTGCCGACAACCAGAAAGTCTGCACCACGTCCAAGGCGACGTATAAGGGCAAGGTAAAGAAGAAGAAGCCGAAGGGTGCTTTTTTCGATCCGCGCAAGGGCGGCGAATACTGGTCCTGCCCGGCGGGATATATCCGCAACCTGAACCCCGTGACCCACCGCGCGGCCTGCACGGTGGCACCGAAATATGTGTGTGACGGCAGCAACCTGGCGGTTCGTGGCAAGTGCTATAAGAAAGGCGCCTGCGGCGCGCGCAACCAGCGCCCCTGCCTGATTACGGAACGGATCCCGTCCTGCAAAAACGGCTTCGCCGAGGATTTCATCGATAACAAGTGCATTCCGGCCAAGGTTGCCGGCTGCCTGACGCTGACCCGTGCGCTCAAGATTGCCAAGGGTGTCGGCAAGGCCGTCGATACGGTGGGCAAGCAGATCTCGAATTTCGGATCCAACAAGAAAGCCGCGAAAAACAAGAAAGGTGCCAAGCAGAAGGAATTCGCGTCGAACGCCAAGAAGCAGGACCTGTTGGCGCTGGCCGAACGGTCGATCCAGCCGTACAGCGAGATCAAGACCGAGATGGACCGGATCGGCAAGACGATGAAAACCGGCGGCAAGCGGGTCGCATCGTTCTTCAAGGACCCGAGCTACTGCACGATGCATGATACCGACCGGGAAAAACGCATTGCCGGGTTCGGCCTCAAGCCGCGCAAGGGCTTCCAGAAAGCGAGCCTGATTGAAGACCTGTTCATCCGCAGCGCCCATGCGGCGTCAGGCGAGCACTTCTTCATGACCTACGATGTCAGTGTTGCCGGCGGTGTCGGGATCGGTGGATCGTTCGGCCTGTCCTTCGTGACCGATTATCGTGGCAGCAATGCCGGCTATATCAGCGTCGGCCCCGGTGTCGTGACCAATGCGACGATCGGTGCGGCCTTTGCCATCGGCTTCTATCCGAAGGTGAGCGAGGATTCCTTTGCCGGTTGGGGCTGGAGCTTCGGTGCCGCGGGCGGGCCGTTCAAGGTCGTGTCCGGCGGTATCGACTTCTTCTTCGACGAGAAGTTCAAGGACTTCCAGGGCTTCGCGGTCAATGTCGGCGGCGGCATCGGCCTGTCGCCGGTGGATGCCAATGTTAGCGCATCCCATGCCTGGAAACTCTAGACATCGTTTGAAATGACGACCGACGGGAGGGGCTTGTCTCCTCCCGTTTTGGTTTCCACACTGCCGTTTCTCGACCGAACCTGACCCGGCGATTAATTCGCCCGAAAAACGGCGGGAGATTCTCGACTCTCTCGTCCGGTTTCTGCATGCTGTGCGCTCACCGTGCAGAAACAGGGATCGAGCGAAATGGCAGGCAAAGAAGAACCGGATCATGTCTATCTGGTAGACGGATCGGCCTATATTTTCCGCGCCTTTCACGCCCTGCCGCCAATGACCCGGGCCGACGGCACGCCGGTCAATGCGGTCTATGGTTTTGCCAATATGCTGACCAAGCTGGTCGAGGATTCCGATGCCGATTTTCTGGCCGTGATCTTCGATACTGCGCGCAAAACGTTCCGCAGCGACATCTATCCCGAATACAAGGCACATCGCCCGCCGGCGCCTGAAGAGTTGATCCCGCAATTCGACCTGATCCGCGAGGCGACGCGTGCCTATAGTCTGCCCTGTCTGGAACTTGAAGGCTTCGAGGCCGACGACCTGATCGCGACCTATGCGCGCCATGCCGTCGAACAGGGGTTCGACGTCACCATCGTGTCGTCCGACAAGGACCTGATGCAGCTGGTCGGGCCCGGCGTGCGCATGATGGACCCGATGAAGAACAAGTTCATCGGCCCCGACGAAGTGGTCGACAAATTCGGTGTTGCGCCCAACCGGGTAGTTGATGTGCAGGCGCTGCTCGGTGATTCCACCGATAACGTGCCGGGCATCAAAGGGATCGGCGAAGCGCCGGCCGCCCAGCTGATCAACGAATTCGGCAGCCTCGATGAACTTTTCGAAGCGACGAAAGACCCGGACGCCGTCAAGGCGATGGCAACCGGCAAGGCCGATGCCTGCAAGGCGCGGATATTCGAATTGGCTGGACGCGAATTCAGTATCGGCTCGACCAAGCAGCTCAAAGAAGTGCTGATCGACGAGCTTAAATTGCCGGTCCCGAATGACAAAAAGACCGGCAAGCCGACGACGAATGCCGCGGCGATGAACGACCTGGCCGCCAAGGGCCACGAGATCGCACAAAAGATTATCGATTACCGTTTCTATTCCAAAGTGAACACGAGCTTCGCGGACCTCGTCCATAACGAGCAGGAAATTGCCGATATTTCCCGCCAGCTGGTGACCCTGCGGGCCGATGTGCCGGTCGATCACAAGATTGCCGAATTCCAGAAGAAGCGGCCGGATCCGGAAGTCCTGATACCGTTCCTCGAAGAACAGGGCTTCAAGACCATCCTGTCGAAGGTGCGGGCAGAGTTCGGCGTTGAAGAGGTTCATGTCACCGCCGATATGGAAACCGCGCCGGGGGACGCCGATTATGAGCTGGTGCAGGATGAAGACGCGCTGAAGGCATGGGTTGCGGCGGCGGAAAAAGAGGGCGTTGTCGCCTTTGATACGGAGACCTCGTCGCTTGATTCGATGCAGGCGGACCTTGTCGGTCTGTCCCTGTCCGTAAAGGGCGGCAGCGCATGTTACGTGCCGCTCGCACATGTCGCGCCGGGTGGAGAATCCTCGGGCGAGCTCGACCTCGGCGGGGATGCGACGCCAAAGGTGGAAGCGCCGAAGCAGATCGACTTTGATACGGCAATCGGCCTGCTGAAGCCGATGCTCGAAGATCCTGGAGTCCTGAAAGTCGGCCAGAATATCAAATACGATATGCAGGTGATGGCGCGGTACGGCGTCGAGATTTCGCCTGTCGATGACACGATGGTTCTGTCTTACGTTCTCGAAGCCGGGCTGCACGGCCATGGGCTTGATGAATTGGCGGCGCTGCATCTGGGTCATACCAATATCAAGTATTCAGAAGTTGCCGGCACCGGTAAGAAACAGATCGGTTTTGCCGAGGTCCCGCTTGAGGCGGCGCTGGACTACGCAGCGGAGGATGCCGAGGTTACCGGGCGGCTCTATCGCCAGCTCAAACCGCGTATCGCCACCGAGCATATGGCGACCGTTTACGAGACGCTGGAACGCGCACTTGTACCCGTGTTGTCGAACATGGAACGCCGGGGGATCCGCATCGATGCGACCTTCCTGAAAGACCTGTCGGGCGATCTGGAAAAACGGGCGGCTGATATCGCAGCGGAAATTCACAAGCTCGCCGGGCGCGAATTCAATATCGGCTCGCCCAAGCAGCTTGGCGAAATACTGTTCGACGAGATGGGTATCCAGGGCGGCAAGAAAACCAAGACCGGGGCTTACGGCACGGGTGCCGACGTGCTCGAAGCGCTGGCCGTCCAGGGACATGATCTGCCCCGGCGCGTGCTCGACTGGCGCCAGCTTACCAAGCTGCGCAGTACCTATACCGACGCACTGGTCGCCCAGATCAACCCGGATACCAAACGGGTGCATACGTCTTATGCGCAGGCGATCGCGTCGACCGGGCGGCTGTCATCGACGGATCCCAACCTGCAGAATATTCCGATCCGAACCGAGGAAGGGCGCAAAATTCGCCAGGCGTTCATCGCCGATAAGGGCAACGTGCTGCTGTCGGCGGATTATTCGCAAATCGAATTGCGCCTGCTGGCGCATGTCGCCGGAATCGAGACCCTCGTTCAGGCGTTCCGTGACGGCCAGGATATCCATGCGATGACCGCAAGCGAGGTCTTCGGCATTCCGGTTGAAGGTATGGAATCGTCGGTCCGCAGCCGCGCCAAGGCGATCAATTTCGGCATTATCTATGGAATCAGCCCGTTCGGGCTGGCTCGTCAGCTGTCGATACCGCAGGGCGAGGCGAAGGCCTATATCGAAAGCTATTTCGAGAAATTCCCCGGCATCAAGGATTACATGGAAACGACCAAGACCTTTGCGCGTGAACACGGCTACGTGCAGACCATCTTCGGGCGCAAATGCCATACACCCGGCATTGCCGACAAGAACCCGGCGCGACGCAACTTTTCAGAACGGGCGGCGATTAATGCGCCCCTTCAGGGAGCGGCTGCCGACATCATCAAGCGTGCAATGACCCGCATAGATCCGGCACTGGAAAAGGCCGGGCTCGGCGCGAAGATGCTGCTGCAGGTACATGATGAACTGATCTTTGAAGTGCCGGAAGCGGAACTCGACGACACAGCCGCGCTGGTCAAAAAGGTCATGGAGGGCGCGGCGCATCTGGATGTACCACTGGTGGTGGAGACCGGGTCCGGTGCCAATTGGGACCAGGCGCACTAGGAATCGCGTGCCGCGTTGGCCGGCGACGTTCATACAATTTTAGAAGAATGCGCGTAATCGTCTGACGTGTAATACGAACGTTATCCGGGATGGCAGAATTCCGGACCGGTTTAAATTATTGGTCAGGGTTATCTATGTCGCTACGAGTCAAACTGCTACTGGGCTTTCTTATCGTGCTGGTGTTTGCTGGCGGTAAAGGCTATTTCGCGGTTCAGACCATCACTTCTACCGGTCAGCTGGCGATGGATATCTATGATCGACAGCTCATGGCGATCAGTTTCTCCAAATCCGCGATGATCGACTTCGACAGGATGGACCGGGTGCTCGTTCAGGCTCTGACGGGCGAGGAAATCGACGATAAGGAAGAATTACTCGAAGAACTGGATGATTCCCGGGAATCGCTTCTCGAAGATGTGGAAGTCGCCGCGACACGGCTGGCGACGGCCGATTCCAACAGGATGGGCGAAGAGATCAAAGCAGGGCTAAATGCCTGGCGGAGTGTGAGCGTGGGTTTGATTGAAGGGAAGCAGGGAGCGGAGGTCATTCGGCTGCCGGAAGACCTTTTGAAAATCAATTCTGACATAAGTGAGAAAATTGAAGCGCTGGTCGATCATGCGAACGAGCAGGGATATATTGCCCGTGAGAATGCGTCCGCGAGTGTCGCGATTGCTGAAAAAACCAACCTGATCGGCATCGCTGTCTTTTTCGCTATCGGCCTGATGATAGCCTATTGGCTTGGCGTCGCGATAAGCAAGCCGATCAACCGCATCAAATCGTCCATGCGCGACCTGGCCGACGGAATCGGTGAAGGCGGCGACGTTCTCAAACAGCTTGAAGACGTCCCTTACACTAATAGGCGCGACGAAATCGGCGCGATGGCGACATCCGTACAGGTCTTCAAGGAAACCGCGCTTCAGGTGGCAAAGCTTCAGGAAGATATGGTTGTCCGCGAAAAAGCGGCGATCGTTGAAAAGGAAGAGGCGGTTGCCACGGCGCTTGCAGGCGAAGCCGAACGGGCCGCCGACATGGAAAAAACCCAGGCTGAAGCAGGCGAGCGGGCGAAATATATGCAGCTGATCTGCCGCAGCTATGACCACCGGATCGGGGTGGCGCTGACAAGCCTGACGTCTGCATCCGGCGGCGTGAAAGAGACGTCTTCGTCAATCAAGAACAACGCGACCCAGACGACCGAGCGTGCCAAATCTGTCGAGGATGCGGCGGGTCATGCCAAGATGAACGTCGAAACCGTCGCCGCTGCTGCTGAAGAGCTCTCCGCGTCCGGACAGGAGATTTCGCGGATCGTCGAGGAAAGTACGGCGATTGCACGTTCGGCCGTGGAAGAGGCAACTCAGGCCAATGCCGGCGTGAAGGTGCTTGATGAGGCCGCCCAGAAAATCGGCGAGGTTGTCAGCCTTATCAATGAAATTGCCAGCCAGACCAATTTGCTGGCGCTGAATGCCACAATCGAGGCCGCCCGTGCCGGTGATGCCGGCAAGGGGTTTGCCGTCGTCGCAACAGAGGTTAAATCACTGGCCGACCAGACGGCCCGGGCGACCGAAGACATCTCGACGCAGATCGTCCAGATTCAGGATGCAACGCGCGGTGCTGTCGGTGCGATCAATCAGATCGGCGAGACGATCACGAGCGTTGCGAAGAGTACCGAAGCAATTTCTGAAGCTGCCGAACAACAGATGGCGGCAACCCAGGAAATCGCGACCAGTGCCGCGAATGCCGCTTCTCAGACCCAGCAGGTAACAGCCAATATTGCCGAAGTGAACGCTGCGGCCAGTGATACCGACAATGTCGCCGGCAGTTTGGGTGCGTCGGCAAATGCGCTCAATGACGAGATCGAATCGGCCTCGGAACTCTTCCAGAGATTCCTGATTGAAGTGAATTCCTTCGAAAAGATTGTCCGCGGTGAAATCGATACAAGTGCCGGCGAGAGGCAGGTCGCTGGTAACGAGGAAACGCAGGCGGATGATTCTGTGCCTCCGGCTGATGAATCTGCGCCGTTGGTCGACGTAGCTGCGCCGCCGGCCGACGAGGAAAAAGCTGCCTGATAGCGTCTGGTCAGACGACGGATAATTCCTGATCCGGCCTGTTGCGGCCCATTACGCGGGTCAGCAGGATCACAGGAATAATCCCGGCGGCGACGATGGTGAGCGCGCCGAGTGCGCATTCCTCCAGCAATTCGTCGGATGCAAACTGATAGACATAGGTCGCCAGCGTGTCGAAATTGAACGGACGCAACAACAGCGTCGCCGGCAGTTCTTTCATGCAGTCGACGAAGATCAGAATCCCGGCCGTCATCATGCTGCCGCGAATAATCGGCAGGTTCACTTTTATCAACGCCTGGGCCGGGCCGTGCTTCAGGGTCCGTGCAGCATCATCCATATGCGGCGTGACGCGGCCGAGACCGGCTTCGAGCGTCCCGTAGGCGAGGGCGAGAAACCGGACTACATAGGCAAACAGTATGGCGATGATCGTGCCGGACAGGATCAGCCCGGTGCTGATGCCGAATGCACCGCGCATGAAGCTGTCGACCGCGTTGTCGAACGCGCCGAACGGAAACAGGATTCCGATGGCAAGCACTGCACCCGGTACGGCATAGCCTAGGCTGGCAAACCTTGCCAGATTACGCAGCAGGGTGCTTTTGCGCAGCCGCACGGCGTAGGCAAGAAACAGGCCGATCATTACAGCGATTGCGGCGGCAAGGGCTGCCAGCAGGATGCTGTTGAACGCGGCCTGCGGGAAGCGGTTATTGAGCGACACGTCATAAAATTCGATGGCGTATGATGTCAGCAACCCGGCCGGGATGACGAATCCGATCAGGATCGGGATGGCACATACGAGGAGAGCAAGGGCTTTGCGTCCGCCGCGCAGTTCGAAGCGTACAGGGAGTCGTGGCCGTGTCGATGTATCGTGGTAGCCGCGCTTGCGCCGGGCTGCGCGTTCGGCGACCAGCAGGAAAATAACAAAGACAAGCATGACGACAGCGATCTGTGCGCCTCCCCCCGTATTGTTCATCACCAGCCAGACGTTGAACATGCCGGTGGTCAGCGTCTGGACGGCAAAGAAATCAACGGTGCCGAAATCATTCAGCGTTTCCATCAGGACAAGGGCAACGCCGACGACAATGGACGGACGTGCCATCGGCAGGGATACGCGCCGGAACGCTGCCCAGGGCGAGCAGCCGAGGGTCCGCGCCGCTTCGCCGACGCCGGAAGATTGTTCGAGAAACGCAGAACGCGTCAGCAGGTAAACATAGGGGTAGAGCGTCATTGTCATCACGACGATCGCGCCTCCCAGAGAGCGGATCTCGGGGAACCAGTAATCCTGCACTGTGCGCCAGCCGAAGATATCGCGCAGCAGCGCCTGTACCGGGCCGGCGAATTCAAGAATATCGGTGTAGACATACGCGACGACATAGGCAGGCATCGCCAGCGGCAGGACCAGCGCCCATTCGAATATGCGCCGGCCGGGGAAGTCGCAGGTGGTGACGAGCCAGGCGGCGCTTACCCCGATCAGGATAGTGCCGGCAGCGACACCAGCCATCAGTTCCAGTGTCGCGAGAATGTATCCCGGAAGAACGGTTTCCCAGAGATGCGGCCAGATGTTTTCCGTCGGGAAAAACGCGGCGCCCAGAACCGTGAGCACGGGCAGGGCGACGATTGCCGTAATAAGCAGAGCACCCGCGGCCCATGGGTCCGGTCTGAACCGTCTGGTGCCGCGGGTGCGCGCGTTTGCTTCAGAAGCCTGTATGCCGATCATAGGGGTCTTTTTTCAGGCAAAGACCCTCAGGTCAATCCTCAGTTGCTTACAGGGCCATCATTATAGCCGACCGTATTGACGATTTTCAGGGCCGCGGCCCGGTTCTTGGCGATCGTGTCGAGCGCAATCCCGTCGCGGGGGAACTTGCCCCAGGATTCAAGCAGGGGTGACGCCTTCACGTTGGGGTCTATGGGATACTCGTTATTGACGTTGGCATAGATGCCCTGGGCCTTCTTGCTGGTCAGGAATTCCATCAGTTTGAGAGCATTCGCCTTGTTGGGGGCGTATTTTGTCATCATCACGCCGCTGACATTCATATGTGTGCCTTTACCCGCGAGCGTCGGGAAGACGAGATTGGCGGACGCCGCCCAAGGCTTCTGCTTGTCGTTTTTGAGCATCAGCGCCATGTAATAGTGGTTTCCGACGGCGATATCGCAGACGCCTTCCATGATCGCTTTGACCTGTGCGCGGTCATTTCCCTGGGGTTTGCGCGCCAGGTTGGCTTTAACGCCCCTGAGCCAATCGGTTGCTTTTGCCTCGCCGTAATGGCCGATATAGGCAGCGAGCAGCGCGATGTTATAGGCATGGTCGCCCTTGCGGGTGCATACCTTGCCGCGCCATTTCGGATCGGCAAGCTGTTCATAGGACGTGATTTGGCCCTTACCGACGCGCTCCTTGGAGGTGTAGATCATGCGGGCGCGCAGGGTCAGCCCGTACCACATCCCATTTTCATCGCGATATTCGGCTGGAACGGATTTTTCGAGCGTGGCTGTCTTGACCGGTTGCGAGAGCCCCGCGTTGACGATGTCCGAGAGCCGCGCGATATCGACCGTAAACACCAGATCCGCAGGGCTGTTGCGCCCTTCCGCCTGCAGGCGCTTGATCAGTCCTTTTCGGGCAAAGACCACATTGACCTTCACGCCTGTTTCCTTGGTGAATGCGTCGAAAAGCGGCCTAACCAGCACATCCTGCCGATAGGAATAAATGTTTACTTCCGCGGCCGAGGCGGCGGTTGTTGTGGCCATCGGAGCGACGATGAGTGCGATGGCGGCGAGGAGACGATATTTCATCCTGGAAACTCCCTGGAAGCGTCAGGCGCCTGTGCGATGCCTGTTTGTTGAATAGGACAATAATTAACTTCGAGGCATTTTTTAGGGGCTTCGGGTTTCTCTGTCAACGGTAATGCAATTCATTCGCATAAAATACGCAGCCCGTGTTGGAAAATATATTGTCTTATATCAATGGGTTAATTGATTTTGATCAATCTCATGGAATTACTTGGCTTGTAATTGAGAATGAGTCGCAATAAAAGAGGTCTGGAGGGGCGCTGCAATCGCGCGGGAGTTCCCGCACTAGCGGTAAATCCTGCACACACAGACCGAGAAATATGAGGTTTCCAGATGAGAAATTCCGAAAAACCTGCCATTCAGACCTACCCTGCGTCGGTAACGATCCTGCCGGCAACCAGTTCCGGGGCGCATGCTCATCTGGATGCCGCAGCCGCATTACGGCTGGCTGTTCTTGGCGCGACGGCCTGTCGTATGACGCCGCTGGCCCGCGTGGTGGACACTGTATGGTGCCTGACCGGCGGAGGATGGCGGCCGCCGACAGACGTGATCCATGAGGCACTCCGGGCGGCCAACGCAGACGGGACAGTTCTTGCAACCGAGAGCTGGGTCCGCTCAGTGCCGTTCTTTTACACACTGACGCCCAAGGGTGCGAAAATGTTCCGGAATCTGATGATGCGACCGTTGCCGGATTGGGACGACCCGATCTCGCGTTCTGCCGCCGCAATCAAATTCGGATTGCTCGATGTTACGGACGATGCGGATATCGTCGCAATTGCCGCCGACCTCAAGCGTTTCTATATAGAGTCCCGCCGAGGCCTTGAAGACCGACGCGCAGGCCTTGCTGCTGACCGTGCCTATCTGCATGCCGCCGTCGGCGACCGCATCGCCTGGGCCGACCAGCGCATCCATGCCCTGGATGATCTGTTACGCACAAGGATCCGGCCAAAGATTGTTCACTGACCCCGTCAGTGCAATGATCCACAAAAAAGGCCGGCAATGAATGCCGGCCTTTTTCCAGTATTTCTGAGAAAGCGATCACGCGGCGGCGTGGATGCCCGCTGCTTTGACGTCGTCGGTGACGGCGTCGTTGAACTGTTCGAAGTTTGCTTCGAACCGCTGTGCCAGATCGCGGGCGGTATCGTCGTAACCGCTTTTGTCGGCCCAGGTCTCTTTCGGATTCAGAACATCGGTCGGCACGTCCGGAACCGCGTCCGGAATCAGCAGGCCGAAATTCGGATCGGGCGAGACCGAAACGCCGGACAGCTTGCCCTCGACCACGGCACGCACCATCGTGCGGGTGTGGGCGATTTTCATGCGCTTGCCGGTACCGTAAGCACCGCCGCTCCAGCCCGTATTGACCAGCCAGCACTTCGCGCCGGATTTCTGGATCTTCTCACCCAGCAGCTTCGCATATTCAGTCGGATGACGCGGCAGGAAGGGTGCACCGAAGCAGGTCGAGAACGTGGCCTGCGGGGTGTCGACACCCCGCTCCGTGCCTGCAAGCCGTGCGGTATAGCCGGACAGGAAGTGATACATCGCCTGATCGGCCGTCAGCTGGCTGATCGGGGGCAACACGCCGAACGCATCGGCGGTCAGCATCACGATGTTTTCCGGCTGTCCGCCCATGCCCGTTTCGCTGGTGCCGGGGATATAATGCAGCGGATACGATGACCGGGTGTTCTCGGTCAGTGAACCGTCATCGAAATTCGGGTATTTCGTGTGCGGATCAAGCGTGACGTTTTCCAGCACGGTGCCGAAGCGCATCGACGCATCGTAAATTTCCGGCTCGGCTTCACGCGACAGGTTTATCGCCTTGGCGTAGCAGCCGCCTTCGAAGTTGAACACGCCGTTATCGGACCAGCCATGCTCGTCATCGCCGATCAGGGTGCGCGTCGGGTCGGAAGACAGTGTCGTCTTGCCGGTGCCGGACAGGCCGAAGAAGATTGCCGTGTCGCCCTTTTCGCCGATATTGGCCGAGCAATGCATCGGCAGCACGCCCTGTGCCGGCAGCAGATAGTTCAGTACCGAGAAGATCGTCTTCTTGATTTCACCGGTGTAGTGCGAACCGCCGACCAGGATCAGTTTCTCGGCAAAGTTCAGCATCACGAACACTTCGGAACCGGTGCCGTCGATCGAGGGGATCGACTGCAGGTTCGGTGCGTGCAGTACCGTGAAGTCGGGCTCGAAATTATCGTGCTCTTCGACCTTCGGATTGATGAACATGTTCTGGGCGAAAAGGCTGTGCCATGCCTGTTCCGTGACGACGCGCACTTTGATGCGGTAATCGGGATCGGCGCCGGCATAACAATCCTGCACGAACACTTCCTTGTGCTGCATATAGGCCAGCATGCGGTTGCGCATCGTGTTGAAATGTTCAGGCGAAATCTTGTTGTTGACCGGACCCCACCAGATATTGCCGGTGTTTTGTGGCTCATCGACGATGTATTTGTCCTTGGGCGAGCGACCGGTGTATTCGCCGGTGGTCACGACCAGTCCGCCGCCGGCGGCCAGTTCGCTTTCGCCGCGCTGCAGCGAGTGTTGATACAGGGCCGGAATCGAAAGATTCCAATGCGCCCCCAAAAGGTTCTCCAACCCGTGGTTTTCGAGGCCGAATGAACTGGGTTTTCCTGTCTGCTGCACGTTTTTCTCCTGAACCAGAAAGGCGTTTGCGCCGCGGCTGGTCGTGGCCTGCCTGCGGTCTATTCTTCGCCTTGTTATTAGTGGACTGTAACTGCTTTGCAACATACTGCGGGAGACCCCGGAGTCAACGGGACTCGGGCGGATTGAGTCGCTTTTTCGCCATTTTCCGCTGTCTGCGTTACTGTCGGGCCGCCTTTACCATACGGACAAGTATGGAACGCGCGGCTTCCGCGTCCCCGACGGGGTTCTCGAAGTTCAACCGGGCAATTCGCCCCCCGTCGCGCAGGTCTGTCCCTTCGGGGTCCAAACCCGTCATTTTCCAGTCACCCGCATCGAGGCCGAGCAGTTTCGTCGCGTATAGCTGGATGGCGTCGGCGTGGTCCTGGTTCATATGTTCGACAATATCGGCTTCTGCCGCGGCAAGGTCCTCATGCCCGGTCGTGTCGAATAGCAGATCGGGGGCCGGGATCCAGTGGATCACCCCGAATCCGGCGACGATATGGGCCCGTTCGACCGTCATTTCAAAAAGCCGGAAATCGGCGAAACCGAAATACATTTCCGCGTCCGGATGGCGGGCAACATAGCGGGCAGTCAGCGCCGCGTCCTCCGTCGGCGTCAGGCGACCCATGACGGTGACCCGCGCGCCGGTCAGCGGACTGTCGAGACCCGCCGTGCCGTCAAACAGCAGGGATGCCCGCGTATCGTGGCCCAGGTTCTTCGTGTGTTCCGCCAGGTCCGAGATCAGCAGCAGCGGGCGGGCTGCATGGTCGCACGCAGTCATCACAAGCGAGCCATAGGGCCAGCCGTCACCGGTCATCGCCGTGGAAAGAACCGCCCGGTCGCTGCTGCGGATCAGGTCGCGGGAAAGATTTTCAGGGGATGCTTCTGTGGCAGATGTATCTTTGGTCATGGGCGATGTTCCGATGGGGATGGGGATGGGGATGCGGCTGTGGATGCGGGCAGGAAATTAGCCGCAATACCTTAAATTTTCACCGGTTTTTGGCATCGTGGGGGGATTTTTGAGCCGTTACCGGCGGTCAACTTTCCTTGAAACGGCTCGATTCATGCCCCATTTCCGCCGTAATTGAGGTCTAATCCGTCATCATTGATAATAAAGGCGTGAAAATGCCCCTTCTGAACCCCGTCCGGCTCTTGCCCCTATTTCTTGTGATCTTTGGGTCGCTTGTCCTTGTGCTATGGACGGGAAGCGGTGTTCGTGCCGCTGAAAATATCATATCTGCGCCCGATGCCCGCGCGGCCGCCCTTGCCGGAAGCGTGATCATTATAGATGTGCGCTCGCCGCGTGAGTGGCGCCAGACTGGTGTGCCGTCAGGCGCCAGGACGGTCACAATCCACAACCGTAACGGCATAAAGGCGTTCATTGCACAGATGGCGAAGGCTGTCGGTGGCGACAAGTCAAAGCCCATCGCGCTGATCTGTGCGGCGGGTGCGCGCTCCGCCCGTGCGCTGAAAATTCTGACCGCCGCAGGCTTTACGAAAATTCAGAACGTATCCGAGGGCATGCTTGGCCGCCCGGATGCTGGTCCCGGCTGGCTCAAACGCGGCCTGCCCGTGACCCAGCCTGCCTCATTACGATAAACGTCCGGAGTGTTAAGATGATCCCCATGACCGATACAATTCTTCCCCCCGATGCCGCCCCTGTTGCGGAAACGCGTTCGACGATTGCGCTGGTTGATGATGACCGCAACATTCTCGCTTCGGTCTCGATGACCCTCGAAGCAGAGGGTTTCGACGTTCGTACCTATGTCGACGGTGATTCCGCGCTTCGCGGCCTTACGGCGAAGCCGGTGGATCTTGCGATCCTCGATATCAAGATGCCGCGCATGGACGGGATGGAATTGCTCAGCCGTCTGCGCCGCCAGTCGAGAATGCCGGTTATTTTCCTGACGTCGAAGGATGACGAGGTCGATGAAATTCTCGGCCTGCGGATGGGCGCCGACGATTACATCAAGAAACCGTTTTCCCAACGCCTGCTGATCGAGCGCATCCGCACATTGTTGCGCCGTCGCGACCGGCTCGCCGAGGAAGAAGACGGTGAAGAAGCGGAGCCGCCGGTCATTCGGGGTGACCTGCGTCTGGACCTCGACCGCTTCGGTTGTACGTGGCAAAACAGCCCGGTTGACCTTACGGTGACGGAATTCCTGATCCTGAAGGCGCTCGCGCAGCATCCAGGCCATGTAAAATCGCGCGACCAGCTCATGGACGCGGCCTATGGCGAGTCTATCTATGTCGACGACCGGACTATCGACAGTCACATCAAGCGCCTGCGCAAGAAATTCCGCGCCGCCGATACCGGATTCTCTGAAATCGAAACGATGTACGGCATCGGCTACCGCTATCGCGAAGGCTAGGCGCGCTCGCGCGCTTTATAGGAAGCTGCGATGACCGGCAGGCTTCTGTCGCCGCTGACACGGCGTATCCTGATTGTGAATATCCTGCCATTGGCGATTCTCGTCGCCGGGGTCCTGTATCTTGACGAGTACCGCGAAGGACTGATTGTGGCGGAGCTTGCGGCGCTCGAAACCCAGGCCGAAATTTTCGCCGGGGCGCTGGGCGAGGGCGCGATCGGTACACGTCCCGATGGTGCGCAGTTTGTTCTGCCAAATGTGGCAAGGCCCATGCTGAGGCGCCTGACGGCTCCGACACGGACACGCGCCCGCGTTTTCGCCGCCGACGGGTCGGAAGTCGCCGACAGCCTGTTCCTGACCGGGCAGGGCGGTGCCGTGCAGGTCGAGACCCTGCCGCCGCCCGACGGCAACGATGCGCCGACGACAGTGTTTAACGGCATTTACGACCTGTTTGTCGCCCTTCTGCCGACCGGCGAGAGGCTGCCGCCGTTTCCCGGTTCGGTGCCGCTCCGGGCTTCCGATCTGCCGATTGCGGTGGCCGCGCTTGACGGAGGGGTTGGCACCTCGCGCTGGTCGAATGAAGCCGGCGGGATGCTGTTCGGCGCGATCGCGCCGGTCCAGCGGTTCAAGCAGGTGCTGGGTGCTGTTTTGCTGACAGCGAACTCCCACGATATCGATGCCGCCGTCCGGGCTGTCCGGTTCGATATCCTCAAAGTGTTTGCCGTCGTTCTCGCACTGACAGTGATGCTGTCGCTGTATCTGGCCAATGCGATAGCTCGGCCCGTGCGCAGGCTTGCCGCGGCGGCCGACCGGGTGCGGCATGGCCATGGTGAAGCCGACGAGATTCCCGATTTTACGCGCCGGCGGGACGAGATCGGCGATTTGTCCGCCTCGCTCCGCGATATGACCGAGGCGCTCTGGCAGCGTATCGAGGCGAATGAAAGTTTTGCCGCCGATGTGGCTCATGAAATCAAAAACCCGCTGACCTCGTTGCGCAGCGCTGTCGAAACCGTGGCCCGCGTGGGCGATCCGGCAAAGCAGGCAGCCCTGATGGACATCATCCAGGACGACGTGAAGCGTCTTGACCGGTTGATCAGCGATATCTCGGATGCGTCGCGGCTCGATGCCGAGCTCGCCCGGGGCGAAATGGAAGCCGTGGATCTTGGCCGGTTGCTGCCGGCGCTTGTCCAGGTTCATGAAACCGCGCTGGTCCAGGGAACCGGAGGGTCTGGAGATAATACAGGCCGCCAGGTGCCGACCCTCGCCTTCAGTGGCGAATCTGCCAATTGTACGGTCAGTGGTATCGAAGGACGGCTGGTGCAGGTCTTTCAGAATCTGATCAGTAACGCCCGCTCCTTCACGCCGCCGGGCGGCAAAATATCATTATCGGTGCGCCGAGACCGGGGCGACGTTGTGGTTCATGTTGAGGACCAGGGGCCCGGTATTCCCGCCGACAGCCTGGATTCGATCTTTGAGCGGTTTTATTCCGAGCGGCCCGAGGGAGAGAGCTTCGGCCGTCATTCCGGCCTCGGTCTCAGTATCTCGCGACAGATTATAGAAGCGCATGGCGGCGCCATTCATGCCGAAAACATCGACGGCGCCGGGGGCCGGCGGCTCGGGGCGCGTTTTGTGGTGCGGCTGCGCGCCGCCCGGCCATGAAGTAGTGGACGCGGGGGTGGACGCCGGGATCGAAACCATCCATGCGACCTGTGTCGCGTTCGGTGATGTCGGGATATTGCTGCGCGGGCCGTCAGGTGCAGGAAAGTCCGATCTCGCGCTCCGGCTGATTGAGGCCGGGGCAACCCTGGTCGCCGATGACCGGGTGCGGTTGGTGGTCGAAGACGGAGCGCTGCGCGCCTCACCCCCGGAGGAGCTTGCGGGGCTGCTGGAATTGCGCGGCATCGGTTTGACCCGGTTGCCAAACGTCTCGGGAGTATCCATTTATCTGGTGGCCGATCTTGTCCCTTCGGGAGTGCCTGAGCGGCTGCCGGAAAATGACCGTTTGGTGTATTCCGGGGTGCATATTCAACGGGTTGATATCGTGCCCTTCGAACAGACAGCGGTTGCGAAATTGCGCATCGCCGCTTATGACGCGTCAGGACGAGCCGACCCCGTTACCGGGGCCTGCCGCCACGATAAGGATAGCTGGTAAGATGACCGATACGCCGGGCAGCCAGGATACCAAGACGACCGGATCCGATCCCGGTACCGCCATTCCCGTGGTGATTGTCACCGGGATGTCCGGTGCGGGCCGGTCCACTGCGCTGAAAGCGCTGGAGGATCTCGGTTACGAGGCGGTCGACAACCTCCCGCTTTCGCTCTTGTCCAGCCTGCTTACCCCAGGCACCGGCGGTGGTCGGCCGCTCGCCATCGGTGTCGATGCGCGGACGCGTGATTTCGGTGCCGCGCCGTTTCTTGAAGAGCTCGACGGGCTTATCAGGATGGAGGCCTTTCGGGTCCGGCTGCTTTTTCTCGATTGCGATTCCGAAGTTCTGCAGCGCCGTTTTTCGGAAACGCGCCGACGTCATCCTGTGACCCCGGACCGCCGCGTGACCGATGGGATCGCCCATGAGCGTAGTCTTCTGGCGCCACTCCGCGACCGTGCGGATGAGGTGATTGACACCACCGACATGGCGATCGGCGAGTTGAAGCGCTTGCTGGATTCGAACTACGCGTTGGAGCGTGCCCCCGGGCTAGCGGTTTTCGTGACGTCTTTTGCCTATCGTCACGGATTGCCGCATGAAGCCGACCTCGTCTTCGATGTGCGCTTCCTGCAGAATCCTCACTATGTCGACGCGCTGCGTCCGCAAAGCGGGCTCGATAGAGCCGTCGGCGAATTCATAGAGAAGGATCCGGATCTGGAAGGATATTTCCGGCACCTGACCCAGTTGCTGGAACCGCTACTGCCGCGATTTGACGCCGAGGGAAAAAGCTATCTGACGATTGCTGTTGGGTGCACCGGCGGCAAGCACCGGTCTGTGTATACGGCGGAAAGGCTTGGAGCATGGCTGAGAGAGAAGGGTGAGCGGGTGAGCGTCAATCACCGGGACCTGAAACAGGACGGGGCAGTAAAATGATCGGACTTGTCATTGTCACGCATGGCCGTCTCGCCGAGGAATTCGTCTCCGCGATGGAACATGTCGTCGGTCCGCAGAAACTGGTCGAGGCGGTGTGCATCGGCCCCGATGACAACATGGAAAACCGCCGGCAGGATATCATCAAGGCGGTTGCGGCCGCCGAAATGGGTGACGGCGTTATTGTACTGACCGATATGTTCGGCGGCACCCCCTCGAACCTCGCGATCTCCATTCTTGAAGAAGCGAATATCGAGGTCATTGCCGGCGTCAACCTGCCGCTGCTCGTCAAGCTTGCCAGTGTCCGAAAATCCTCCGACATGGCGACTGCCGTAACCGAGGCATGCGATGCCGGACGCAAATACATAAAGCTCGCCTCGGACGTGCTCGACGTTCCTGCCGGCTGAGCAGGATTTCGCGGGACGCCGATATGGCTCAGCAGGTTCTCAGGATTATCAACGAGCGGGGCCTGCATGCGCGGGCTGCTGCCAAGTTTACGACTGTTGTCGAAGAATTCGATGCCGAGATCACGGTGTCCAACGGCCGCGAATCCGTTGGGGGCCGTTCGATCATGGGGCTGTTGCTGCTCGGTGCCGCGAAGGGAACCGAGATTACGGTGACGTCCGAAGGGTCAGATGCCGATGCTGCAATGGCGGCGATTGCGGCGCTGGTCGCCGACGGGTTCGGCGAGGACCGTGACGAATAGCTTCAGACCGTCGTTTCTTCCCGCGTTTCCTGATGCCAGACCAGCAGCCGACGACGGATGTACTCCATCACCTTGATGACGCAGAATCCGACAATCCCGATTTCGACGATGCCCGCGAAGACGCCCGGTGAATCGACATAGCGCGCACTGCGTAGCATTGAATCGCCAAGGCCCTGGCCGCCCATGATCATCTCGGTGATCAGGACTACGATCAGGCAGATCGGCATTGCGATCTGCAGCCCGGTGAGAATCTGCGGCATCGCAGCCGGCAGGATCACCTCGCGCAGGATATCGCGCCGGCTCGCGCCCAAGCTCTGGGCCGACCAGATAAGTTCTTTCTCAATCGACTGTGTCGCGGACCAGGTTGCGATAATGATCTGGAATGATGCAGAAAAGGCCACCATCAGAATTTTCGAGAGATCAAACAAGCCGAACCACAACATAAAGACCGGCAGCAGGGCGATTTTGGGCATCGGCAGGCCGATCGATATCAGCGGATCGAAAAACCAGCGCATCGTGGCATTGCGCGATATCACGATGCCGATCGTCACCCCGACAATTGCAGAGAGTGCGAATGCCGTCAGGGTCCGGTAGAGGGTGATGGCGATATCCAGGGGCAGTTGGCCGGACATGAAATCGGTCGCAATGCGTGTAATCACCACAGAAAGCGGCGGTAGCAGAAAGGGGATGACCAGTCCCAGCCGGGATGCAAGTTCCCAGGCGATCAGCAGCAGGCTGATAGTTACATAGGGACCGAACCTTTCGAATGCCTGCCGGGCAGACGAGCCCGTCGCGTCAACTGAATTTTTCCCGAGAGTGCGTGCCATCTTTTTATTCCCGCCAGGCGAGAATTCGGCGGGTCAGGGCGACATAGCCCCTGTCGGCGAAAAACCCGACGGCCGAGATTGTTGCGACGCCGGCAAACATGCCCGCGTAATCGCCGCCTTCGCCCAGAAGGTCGATCAGATAGCCGATACCGTTATTG
>CAJQLI010000126.1 GCA_905479125.1 uncultured Alphaproteobacteria bacterium
GCCGGAGACGGCGCAATGCCGTGCGGTGCCCTGTATTGGAGCTACCGTCCACTATCCCGCGACCCTTGCCCGACCCCTGCCCTCGAGCGCGGCAAGCGCCTGATCGACCAGCTCTTCCAGAATTTCAGCAGCCGGCTGGATGGACTTGACCATCCCGACACTTTGACCGGCCATCAGCGAACCGGCCTCGACATCTCCATCGACAACCGCACGGCGCAGCGCCCCCGCCCAATAATGTTCAATCTTCAACTGGGCAGCTGTCTGGTCGAGCTCGCCGCGACGGAAAGAATCGATTACGTCGCGTTGGGTTTCCTGGAATTCACGTGTCGCATCGTTCTGAAGCGCCCGGACGGGTATCACCGGAAATTCCGGGTCAAGCTGTACCGAGGGCATGGCATCGCGTGCCGATGCCCGGATAAACGCCTTCTTGAATTTTTCATGAGCGATGGATTCTTCGGCGCAGACAAACCGCGTGCCCAGCTGGCACCCGGACGCGCCCATTTCCAGATACCCCACGACCGCATCGCCAAGCGCGATCCCACCGGCGATAAACACCGGGACATCATGAATATGCGGCAGAATTTCCTGCGCCAATACACTGGTCGCAACGGGACCGATATGCCCCCCCGCTTCGGCCCCCTCGATCACCAGGGCATCGGCGCCCTGACGGATCAGACGTTTGGCCAGCGCCAGGGTCGGTGCGAAACAGACGACCTTGGCGCCACCGTCTTTCGCCCGTGCAATGGCCGGCCCACCGGGCAGGCCGCCGGCCAGAATAATATGGCCAACATTATGCTGCAGGCAGATATCGATCAGCTGATCCAGCTCGGGATGCATTGTGATCAGGTTCACGCCGAACGGTTTGTCGGTCAGCGCCGCGGTCGCGGTAATCTCCGCATCCAGTAGTTCAGGCGTCATCGCGCCACAGGCAATAACGCCGAATCCACCGCCATTCGACAGCGCCGATACCAGGTTACGTTCGGACACCCACGTCATGGCGCCAGCCAGAATCGCGTAATCGGTGCCGAGAAAATCCCGGCCCCGTTTCCACAGGTCGTCCAGCTGTGCGGCAGGTGCGATCGTGTCCATTATTTCTGTCCGTTTCTATTCCGCATCCAGCCCGTACGCCGTATGCAGAGACCGCAGCGCGAGTTCTGTATAGGCATCCGATACAAGGACACTGATTTTTATTTCCGAGGTGGATATCACCTGGATATTGATTCCCTTGTCTGCCAGCGCCTGAAACATGCGCATGGCGACACCGGCATGGCTGCGCATACCGACACCAACGACGGAAATCTTGACCACGTCGGGGTCGCCGACCACGCGCTCGAAGCCGAGCGTTTGTTGGGCCGCTTCGAGCACTTCCATCGTCCGCGCCAGATCGTCTTTCGGCACCGTGAAGGTCAGGTCGGTCGCATTCCCGTCTTCGGACACGTTCTGAACGATCATGTCGACATTGATGCTGGCCTCCGATAGCGGGCCGAAGATAGCGGCGGCGATGCCGGGGTTGTCCGGCACCCGGACAAGCGTGATTTTCGCTTCGTTGCCGCTATGCGCGATACCGCTGACGATTTCCTGTTCCACGATTTCTTCCTCATCGACGACTAGTGTTCCGGGAGCGTCCTCAAAACTGGACAGCACCTGCAGCCGGACCCGGTGGTTCATGGCAAGTTCAACCGAACGTGTCTGCAACACCTTGGCGCCCAATGACGCCATTTCCAGCATTTCCTCATACGTAATCTTGTCGAGCTTTCTCGCCCGGGTGACGATACGCGGATCGCTCGTATAGATGCCGTCTACATCGGTATAGATATCACATCTGTCCGCCTTGATCGCCGCTGCGAGTGCGACGGCCGATGTATCCGACCCACCACGACCGAGCGTCGTGATGCGGTTATCCGATGCGATACCCTGAAAACCCGCCATGACCGCAACCTGGCCAAGCCCCAGCCGGCGCACGATTTCGTCCGCTTTGACATCCTGTATACGGGCCCGGCTGTGCATATCGTCCGTCACCATCGGAATCTGCCAGCCCAGCCATGAGCGCGCATCGACACCGATATCCTGCAATGCCATCGCCATCAGGCCAACGGTGATCTGCTCGCCTGCGGAAACGACGACATCGTATTCGCGGGCGTCATGCATGGGCGATACGGCGCGCGTCCACTCAACCAGCTGGTTGGTGGTGCCCGACATGGCGGAAACCACCACGGCAACCTCGTCACCGGCATCGACTGCACGTTTGACGCGCTGCGCCACGGCCTTGATACGGTCTATATCGGCGACGGACGTGCCGCCGTATTTTTGCACGATACGTGCCATTACGGTTCCTCAAACTGCTACTGCGCTGCGTGTTTTATCTGTCCCGGTCGACCCGACCAATGGACCGTATTCTGGGCTTCTTCAGGTCAGTTGCGTAAAAGACCGGAAACGGACTTGCTTGCCCCCGCAGCGCGGGCGCATACATACTCGGATGAACCTTTTCAGGCAAGTATGCGTAACCCCTTAGGCAACCGTTATCCTCAGCAGAGGCACAGAGAGTGCAGACAGCGCAAACAACCATAGATGCCGATGAAGTCGCCCGCTTTTCTGCGATGGCGGATGAATGGTGGGACCCGACGGGCAAGTTCCGACCGCTGCACAAGTTCAACCCGATACGTCTCGGCTACATCCGGGACCGGCTATGCGCCCATTTCGACCGCGACCCCCGCTCCCTGACCCCGCTTGACGGGCTGACGCTGCTGGATGTCGGCTGCGGTGGCGGGCTGCTCTCCGAGCCTCTGGCACGGATGGGTGCAATCGTCACCGGAATCGACGCGTCAGAGAAAAATATCGGCACCGCCCGTGCACATGCTGCGCGGAGCGACGTAGAGATCGATTACCGCTGCTCTACTGCCGAAGACCTGATGGCCGCCGGTGAAACCTTCGATATCGTCCTGTCGCTGGAAGTCGTCGAACATGTGGCCGACGTCGATCTTTTTCTCGATTCCTGTACGGCACTGGTACGCGATGGCGGCGCGATGATCCTGGCCACCCTCAACCGCACGCCCAAGGCTTTCATGTTCGGCATTGTCGGTGCCGAATACGTTATGCGCTGGCTGCCGCGCGGCACCCATGACTGGAAAAAATTCGTCCGCCCGTCGGAACTGTCCCGGGGCCTGCGCCGCAACGGTGTCGATGTTTCGGATATATCCGGCCTGTCGTTCAACCCGCTGAGCGATGAATGGCGTGTCAGTGGCGACGTGTCGGTGAACTACATTCTGTTCGGCACGAAATAGGCGGTTCTATCCTGCGGCAGCTGGCCTGGCACAAACCCACGTGACGGTCCGGGCGTCGGCGAGGCGGGCGAACCGGGCAAGCTCAGCATCGAGCTTCTTCCATCGTGACGCGGACCATTTCACCCCCGGTTCAGGCCAGAAAGCCAGAACGTTCAGCGTGCCGCTGGCCCTGTCGCCCTTTACCTCCATTCGCCCGACGAACCGGTCGCCTTCGAGAAGCGGATACACATAATATCCCCACTCGCGTTTTGCGGCAGGAACGAACATTTCCACCCGGTACTCAAACCCGAAGAGGCGCTTCAGACGGGCCCGGTCGCGGATAACGGGATCGAACGGATTCAGAATTCGCAACCGCGATGTCGGTGGATCAATTGCCGCCAGACGTCTGCCGATATCGGCGGGCGCAAACCCGTTGCTCCAAGACCCGTCCGCCGCCTGGACCTCGACGGGCTCGACCAAAGGTCCGGCGCGGCCGAGCCAGGTCTTTACCTCCGCCGCGTCCACGGCTTCCCAGAACCGCTGAATCTCGCCCGGCGTGGCAAATCCCAGACGGTCGAGCGCCGCGCCGCATAACCAGTCGATCTGGGTCTGATCGGCCTGGTCATGTGCGAGAAGGTCCGCCGGAATGACGCGTTCGGACAGATCATAATACTTGTTGAAATTGACCCGGTGCGATGTCGCCAGCTCTCCCGCATACCACATGTAATCGAGCGCGAGCTTGTGCGGCGGGCGCGCCCACATCTTGCCGCGCTCCTCGACTTTCGTGTCGAACGCATGGGTCGATAGCGGCCCTTCATCAGCAATACGTTTGCGGATCGCCTCGCGCTCGGCCGCGCCGGGCACGGAGGAAAAATACTTGGAACGTTCCCTCTTGGTCTTCAACCTGCGGAACTGGCGTTGCCACATGGGATAGAATTCCATGGGCAGAACCGACGCATCATGTGTGAAATGCTCAAACAGGCCGCGCTCTTCGGCCAACAATCGGTTCAGCATCGGTTCGCGGTAATGCTGGTTACGCGACCAGATGATGTGATGGTGGGCACGCGAGACGACGCGGATCGTATCGAGCTGGACAAATCCGAGCTTGCGCACGATCGGCAGGATGTCCGGTTCTCCGACAGGGGGCGTCGCCAATCCCTGCGCATCGAGCCAGAGCCGCCGTGCATCGCGATTGTTTATCCTGATTGGCAACGATCAGTCTCTCTGGGGGCAATGACGGGTCACCGGCACGGCGGAGACATCAGGTCAGGCGTCCGTCTTGCCGGTCCAGGGGATGCGGTGAAAGTCGACGCCTTCGTCAACGAGTTCCTCGGCCTCTTCCGGCGTCGCTTCGCCATAGATGGACCTCGCCTCGGTCTCACCGTAATGGATCTTGCGCGCCTCTTCCGGGAACGTATCCCCGACATAGTCGCTGTTTTCTTCGACATGCTTTTTGAATTCGTGCAGCGCTTCGACGAATTCGGCAAGCTTGCCGTCAGATGCATCTATCGCGGCGTTCGGGGCGCCGACGGCCTGCGGGGCAGCCGGTGGAGCATCGTCCTTGCCCTTGCGGGTACCGGAAACGGCAGGTGCCATCAGCGCCTTGCGTACCTTGGTATCGCCACAGACCGGACAGGTGACGGCGCCGGCCTCAACCTGTTCGCCGAACGAGTCGGAATCCCGGAACCAGCCTTCGAAAACGTGGTCGTTGCTGCAACTTACGTCGAATACAATCATGCCCATGAAATTAAGGTAGATTCCGCGTTTGCCAAGTTCTATTTTGGCTAAATATTACAATAAGTTATCAAAATTCATGACAGCCGCATCCTCTCTTCCGCCCCCATCTCCCTGGGTTGAACGCTGTGCCACGCTGATAGCGCCCGGCGGGACCGTCCTTGATATCGCCTGCGGCACAGGTCGTCATTCGAACATGTTCGCGGCCACTGGCCACAAGGTAACGGCCATCGACATAGATATATCGCGCCTGATACCCCGTCGGGGTATCGAAGCTATCGGCGCAGACCTGGAGGACGGCACACCCTGGCCGTTGCCCGGCCGCCTGTTCGACGGCGTCGTCGTGACGAATTACCTGTACCGGCCACTTTTTCCGATCCTGATCGACAGCCTGAACCCGGGCGGCGTGCTGATATACGAAACCTTCGCAATCGGAAACGAACACCTTGGCCGCCCGCGCAACCCGGACTTTCTGTTGCATGACGGAGAACTGCTAGAGGCAGTCGCTGGAAAGTTGGTTGTGATTGCCTACGAAGCGGGACGAACCGACAACCCCGCTCCCGCAATCGTCCAGCGTATTGCGGCCATCAAAACGGAAACGGAGATGCCCGCTATTCCACCGAGGGCCTGACCCCATCCACCGGGCGGTAATCCCGTGCGTTGGTCAATGACGGCACAGACCCGCGTGCTTCGAAGACCCGGGCCGGATCGATATCGGCAATGACGATGCCCGGCATCTCGTCCGCCTCGGCGACGATTTCACCCCACGGGTCCACAATCAGGGAATGGCCATATGTCTGACGCCCGGCAGCGTGATCGCCGCACTGGGCGGCGGCAAATACCCAGCAACCGGTCTCGATCGCCCGTGCCCGCAGCAATACGTGCCAATGCGCCCGCCCGGTCTTGCGTGTAAAGGCGGACGGCACACCGATAAAATCAGCACCGGCACCGGCGAGGTGATTGTACAGGGCCGGAAAACGAACGTCGTAGCATATCGTCAACCCGGCACGTCCCCATGGCAGATCAGCAATCACCGCCTGTTTGCCCGGCTGATAGGTATTTGATTCACGATAGGATTCGCCGCCTGCGAGGTCGACATCGAACATATGAATCTTGTCGTACTTTGCCGTCACCTCACCCGTCGGGCCGATCAGAAAGGTCCGGTTGGCGATACGCCCGTCTTCGGACAACACCGCAAGCGAGCCGACATGAAGCCAGAGCCCGAGTTCCCGTGCGAGCGCCCTGAGCGCGTGCAGCGCCGGATGATCGGCTTCTGCCGCGGATTTACGAAACAACGCATCCCGATCCGGTTCCAGAAGGGCTACGCATTCGGGCAGTGAGATAAAATCCGCCCCCTGCTCAGCAGCCCGGCGGACCAGGATGGTGGCGATTTCCACGTTGGGGTCAATTTCAGTCCCGGCATTAACCTGAACACAGGCCAGCCGGAAGCTAGAGGACATACCGAACCCTGAAGCGGATGTCAGGTTCCCCGGTCATCAACCGAGACCGAGCATCCCGTCCAGCTTGCCGGCACGCTCCAGGGCAGCGAGGTCGTCGGAGCCGCCGACATGCGCATCATCGATAAAGATCTGCGGCACGGTGTGTTGCCCATTGGCGCGCTGTAGCATTTCATTGCGTCGACCGGGGCTGGTATCCACATCTATCTCTATGAATTCAATGCCTTTTTGCGTCAGCAGGTGCTTCGCGCGCGTGCAGAACGGACAGAACATACTGGAGTAAATTTCGACTTGTGCCACGGCGGCTATCCTTTGAGTTGAAACCTGTGTTGATCGTAATATGTGAGCCTGAGACCCGTTTGTCAGCCCTAAGCGGCAAATAACACTGGTCGAAGATACACACCTTTGATTAAGATATAGCCATTACCGTCCCTGCTCTCACATATCCAAGGGCCTCAAGGTTATGATCCCTATACCGAGCGATGACGACGCCAGAATAAAAAACCTGCACGCGTTCGAGGTACTCGACACTCCCGATGAAGACTCCTTCGATGCGATAACGCGTCTGGCGGCCAGATTGTTCGCCGTACCGATCGCCCTGGTATCGCTGGTCGACAAGGACCGGCAATGGTTCAAGTCTTCCCATGGGCTCGACGCAGATCAAACACCCCGGGATCAGGCATTCTGCACCTATGCCATCATGGAAAACGAGCCCCTTGTCGTTCTGGATGCGACACTCGACGACCGGTTCAAGGACAACCCCCTTGTCACCGGCGAGCTTGGCATCCGCTTCTACGCCGGCGCCCCGCTGATTTCGCCCGACAACTATCGCCTCGGCACGTTTTGCATCATCGACATGAAACCACGAACAAGCTTTCACGGGTTCGAAAGAAACAACCTGATCGATTTTGCAACGACCACCGTCGACATTCTGGAAATGCGCAGACGGATGTTGCAGGAAACCGGCACACCCGTCGCCGCTGAATTGAATGCCGGGCCTAGCCGGCCGTGAGCAGCATAACCCCCACGACCGTCAGCAGGACGCCTAGCCCCTGGTTGCGGTCGATCTTCGTGCGCCGCAGCAGGATTGCGCCGAAGACCAGCGTAAAGACCGGATAGGATGCAACGACCGGCGAGGTGAGCGATACCGGCCCGAGCGCCAGCGACTGCATCCAGCACATCACCGCAAATCCGTTGCACAAGCCGACACAGGCAAAGGCAAGGACACCCTTCCGGGTAATAATGCGGGGGCTACCCCGCGTCCGCCAGAGCCCGACGGCAATCGCGACCGATGCCGACATCGCGTAACAGATAAGCACCGCAACAAACGGATTCGGCCACCAGCCGAGCCCTATTTTCAATGCCGGCGGCCCGAGCCCCCGGCACAACGCCACCCCCAATGGCAGCGCGATTACCCAACGCCGCCAGGAACCACCCTCCCATTGTCGGCGAAGCGACATACTGGTGACCCCGCCCAGGATCGCCGCAACCGCTAGCCACTGCAGAATGTCCAATGCTTCACCGAGGACAACCAGCGCCGCAACAACGGCAAATAACGGTGCCAGATTGCCAATCGCCCCCGACACATAAGGCCCCATCAGCCGGTTGGCCTCAAAGGTCAGCAGCGTAATCATGCCCGGAAAGAAAATGCCGACAACGGCAAACAGCAGCACGGCGTCCACATCCCACCCGCTGAAATCGGCCAGAAACGGCGCGCTGCTCCAGAACACAAGCGCGGCCGTCGGCATACTGAAGATCGCCCCCAGTGCGGGTTTCATCTCGCGCAGACCGAACTGGGTGACCACCAGACCAAGACCGAACAGCGCTGCAGAGCCGAGGGCGAGCGCCCAGGCCTCAACCGGCATTATTGAAGTTCCCTGTTGGAAAGATTTCCGTAGCGGGCTTTCTACCCGGTTCGGCTCACGCGGGCGAGTGTTAGAACATCAACATTCAGGGCACCGGCCCGCAACAGGGGGCGGATACAGGCGGTCAGCGTCGCCCCCGTGGTCATCACGTCATCCACCAGCAGGATGCGCGCCCCCCTGACATCATCCAGCCTGCCGTCGCGCACCGCGAAGGCACCCGCGACGTTACGTTCGCGCTGGGACCGGTTCATCCGGCCCTGGCTTGGTGTGGCACGGGTCCGCCGCAACGCATCGACTGCCACGGGTAAACCCGATTGCTGCCCCAGCGCCTGCGCCATCAGCGCGGCCTGGTTGTACCGCCGAGCAATCAGCCGGCGGCGGTGCAACGGCACCGGCACGAGGATATCCGCCGCCGCCAGCAGGTCGCTCCCCGCGCGGGACAACCAATGGCCCCCAGGCAGGCGCCGCATCGGTACGGTCGGAATATGCTTGAATGCCAGCACCAGACGCCTGCTTGCATCGTTGTAGATCATCGCAGACCGCGCATGACCGTATAGAGGCGGCCTGCGGGCACAATCGCCACAGATGGCATCCGGGCCTTCGTCATAATCAAACGGCAGACCACAACAGTGGCACATCGGGGCGGTGATAAAATCGATCCCGCTCCAGCAGGATGGACACACCGCGCCGGGTTCACCGACCAGCGCACCACAGCCGAGACATCGGGGCGGCAGGACAATATCGACCGCGCGGCGAACTGTGCCGCGAATGACCGCGGGTACGGTGTCGGAAATATGGACAGGCCAGACCATGGCGAAACGTTAGCACGCGGGGTATCTGGCCGAAACAAAGCGGCTTATGTTTGCGCCATGACCAACGACATCACCCTGTTCGACCGACAGACCGTCCGGCGCCATCGCGACCGGGCGGCATCGACATTCGCCGATCATGATTTTCTGCACAGGGAAATTGCCGACCAGTTGGCAGACCGCCTGCACGACGTGAAACGAACCTTCTCGACAGCCCTTGATATCGGTGGCGGTCACGGCACGACAACCCTCCACCCGGCGCCTGACACGCTTGTAACGGCCGACCTGTCCGGCAACTTGCTGAGACAAATGCCGGGCGGCCTGCGGGTATCGGCGGACGAGGAATTCCTGCCCTTCGGGGAAAACACCTTCGACCTCGTCGCTTCGACGCTTTCACTTCACTGGGTCAACGACCTGCCGGGCGCGCTGGTTCAGATCCGCCGGGCACTCAAACCGGACGGGCTTTTCCTGGCCGCAATGCTCGGCGGTGATACCCTCATCGAATTGCGCCGCGCGTTTCTGGAAGCCGAAGCCGAAACCACCGGCGGGACCAGCCCGCATACGTCGCCCGTGGCCGATGTCGCCGATACGGGCGCGCTGTTGCAACGCGCGGGGTTTGCGCTGCCGGTCATCGATACCGATACCATCACCGTCACCTATTCGGACATGTTCGCCCTGATGCGCGAGCTGCGCGGCATGGGTGAAGCCAATGCCGTCGCCGCCCGGAGCCGCGCCGGTCTGCGCCGCGACACGCTGTTCGCCGCCGCCGCGCGGTATCAGGAATTGTATGCCGATGACGACGGCCGCATTCCGGCGACGTTCCAGATCATCTGGATGACCGGCTGGGCACCGCACGAAACACAACAACAACCCTTGCGGCCCGGCAGCGGAACGACTCGGCTGGCAGATGCGCTGGACGCGGAAGAACAGGCAACCGGCGACAAGGCATCGCCAAAAAGATAATCAGGCGGCCGCGGGAATGCCGGGCGCTTCGCGCGGTGGACGGTTCTCCTTCACCAGGATCGCAAAGACCCCGGCCATCGCTGCAAGCCCGGCTGAAATCCACCACACCCATTCATACCGGGATGTCAGATCGAACATCCAGCCACCGCTGACAACCCCGATCGCCGCCCCGAGCGAATGGCCGCCAAACAGCAGGCCGAGGGTGAGCCCGATGATACGAACACCAATATGCGTCACGACGATATTGGCGATCACCGGGAAGGTGCCGAAATTCAGAATGCCGAAGATAGCGGCGAAGACAAACATCACGCTGATATCGGTCGAAATGAACATCAACAGGACAAAGGCAAAGGCCCGCAAAAAGAATATCCCGGCCAGAAGACGGGGCCGGTTCACGTGGTCGGCCATCCACGAAAACAGGATGACACCGGCAAGATTCCCGAGACCATGCACCCCGTACGCCGCCGATCCCTCTATCAATGTGAAACCGCAGGAAATCGCGTAGGGAATGAAATAGACATCGATGACACCGGCTGTCGTAAACCCACACAGCGAAAACGCGGCAAGCAACAACAGGAAGGTCCGATTGGCAAAAAGAAGTTTAAGCCGTTCGATCAGCGTATCATCAACGGCAGGGGCGGTCGTCTGCGCCGGATCGTCCGGGTTTGCCAATGGCGGCTTGAAGCGGAGATATACAAGGGCGGCAAAGCTCGCGAGCAGGACGGCCAGGATCTGATAGGCATCGCGCCAGCCCAGCGTGGCAATTAACACGCCGAGCAATGACAGCACCGGCAATTGCCCGCCTGTGGCGCCCGACACCGCTATCCCGATTGCAAGACCGCGATATTTTACGAAATAGCCGGATACGGCCGCCGTCACCAGCGGGATCGAAACGGACGCCCAACCAATGCCGCCGATGATGCCGAAAAACAGATAGTAGTACAGAGAGTCCGATACGTAGGACGTACCACCGATCCCCAATGCCAAAGCAATCAACCCGGTCGCAATCACCCGCCTTGCGCCGTATCGGTCCATGATGTTGCCCGCAATGGGCGAGCCGAGCGCCATGATCAACAGGACAATGGACGCACCGGCGGACGATTCCGCCGCCGTCCAGCCTAGCTCCGACTGCCAGAACGGCAGCACCATGCTGACTGACGACCGTGCCCCGAACGTCAACGCCATTGCGACGAAGCAGATTACGACGACGATCCAGCCTCGCTTCATATTTGTTTCGGCAATACCGATCATTGGATCAGGCGGCGACGGGTGTACCCGCCTCCTCCGTATTGCGTGTCTCACGAATCATCCAGCTGATGACAGCCGCTATCAGCGCCAGTCCGATCGACACAATCCAGACCCATTCATAGCTTGCGAAGGCATCGAAGAAATACCCGCCCATGAATGCGCCCGCGGCCGCGCCCGCGGAATGACCGGCGAAAAGCAGGCCGAGCGTCAGCCCCATCATACCAACGCCGATATGCGTGCCGACGATACTGGCGAGGACCGGCATGGTCGAATAATCGAAAATGCCAAACATGATCGCAAACAGGAACAGCATTTCCGGGTTGCCGGTGATGTTCATCAGGATCAGGAAGCTCAATGCCCTGAAAAAATAGATCGCGCCCAGCAGCAGCGGGCGGTTCACCTTGTCGGCAAGATATCCGGCAAGAATCATACCCGCCATGTTGAAGGCCGACAGCACGCCCAGCGCCGTCGCACTTTCAAACCGGGGGAAACCGCAGGAGATCGCATAGGGGATCAGATGAACCTCGATCACGCCGGTGGTCGTGAATCCGCAGATCATAAAGCCCACGAAGAGGAGCCAGAAGGTCGTATTGCGCGCAATCACCCGTAGCCGCGCGCCCAGCGGCGCCGCGTTGCCGCTGGCCGAGGCATTCGCCGTCCGACTGGCGGGCGTAATCAGGAACCAGGCAATCGGCGCCATCGCCATGACCAGCAGCCCGAACCCGGCAAAACTGTAGCGCCAGCCGATCCAGCCGACCAATGCTGCGAGAAGCGGCAGGATGATCAGCAGCCCGCCAGAGGCACCCGACGTTGCGATACCCGTCGCCAGGCCACGATGTTCATTAAAAATCTGGCCGATCGTCGCCGATGCCTGGGGCGCGGCAAGCGAGCCGTAGCCCAAGCCGCCGATGATGCAGAACAGGACAATAAACTGCCACTGTTCAGTCATCACAGACGTGGCGGCAAGCGAGGCACCGACGCATAGAAGTGCTGCCGTCACCACCGGGCGCGGGCCTACCTTGTCCAGCAGGTTGCCGGCCATCGGCGAAACAAGCGTCATGAACACCAGAACGATGGAGCCGCCGGTTGAAATAAAGGTGCGATCCCAGCCAAGGTCCTGTTCCCAGGTCGGCATGATCATGCCGAGAGCCGCCCGTGCCGAAAACACAAGGCTGAGCGCGCTGAACATAAAGGCGACAATCAGCCATCCACGCGGATTGGCGCGGATGATCGTCGAGAGCGATTGGGACTCAGATGACATGATTATTCGGTAACACGCGCACCGAACAAACACACGGCACAAAAATGCAGGTCACAGGCAATCCCGCAGCATGGCTATCAGCGGCTTGTCCGCCGGTGGCATGGGATATTCCTTTAACTGCGTGGGCATTACCCATTTCAGGGTCTGACCTTCAACCGGCGTGACCTTGCCCTCCCACTTGCGGCAGACATAAAGCGGCATCAGCAGGTGAAAATCGTCATAGGCGTGCGACGCGAAGGTAAACGGCGCGAGACAACTTTCGACGGTATCGACGGCGAGCTCTTCCTGCAATTCGCGGATCAGCGCCTGTTCCGGTGTCTCGCCGGCTTCCACCTTACCACCGGGAAATTCCCACAGACCGGCCATGGATTTGCCTTCGGGCCGCCGGGCAATAAGCACGCGCCCGTCCCTGTCGAACAGGGCGACGGCAGCGACCAGAATGATTGGAAGGTCTGACATGGATTAGTCCGCGGCGCGCCGAGCGGTCAGGACCGGTAATCGGCGTTGATGGAGATATATTCGTGGGTCAGGTCGCAGGTCCAGACCGTCGCCGCCCCCCGGCCGATCTGCAGATCGACATCGATATCGATCTCCTGACCCTTCATGTGCTTTGCGACCGGCGCTTCATCATAGCCTGCGACGACCATCCCCTTTTCGGCAACCGCGACACCGCCGATGCTGATTTTCAACTTGTCGCGGTCCGCTTCTTCGCCTGACTTTCCGACGGCCATCACTATCCGTCCCCAGTTCGCGTCTTCGCCGGCAATCGCCGTTTTCACCAGCGGTGAATTGGCGATCGTGAGCCCGATACTCCGGGCGGCTTTCGCCGATTTCGCGCCGGTAATATTTACGGTCACGAACTTGCTGGCACCTTCCCCGTCACGCACGATCTGGTGGGCGAGGTCGACCATGACCTCTTCAAGCGCTGCCCGGAAAGCCCGCAGCTTAGCATCGCCCGCGCTTGCGATCTTTGCATGCTTGGCAGCACCGGTGGCAAACAGAAGAACGGTGTCACTCGTCGATGTGTCGCCATCAACGGTGATGGCATTAAACGACCGGTCAGCGCCGCGGCGGACCAGTTTCTGCAGCACGGCGGCCGGAATTTTCGCATCGGTAAAGATAAAGGACAGCATGGTCGCCATGTCGGGTGCAATCATGCCCGAACCCTTGGCGATGCCCCCGATCGTGACCTCTGTGTCGCCGATCATGACGGTACGAAACGCACCCTTGGCAAAGGTATCGGTTGTCATGATCGCGGATGCGGCACCGGGCCAATCGCCGGGCTGAAGCTTTTTCCGGAGCCCACCGAGGGCCTTGCGGATACGGTCGTCCGGCAGGGTCTCACCGATAACCCCCGTGGACGCCACGAATACCTGGGACTTGGGGCAGTCGAGCAACGACGCTACCTTGTCCACCGTGCGCTGCACGGATTTCTCACCAGCCAGACCGGTGAAAGCATTGGCATTGCCGGCATTGACGATCAATGCCCGCGCACGGCCCGCCTTCGCCGACCGCATGCACCAATGCACGGGTGCCGCCGCCGTCTTTGACGTCGTGAACACGCCCGCGACCTGGGTGCCCTTATCGAGCGACGCCAACAGGACGTCTTTGCGCCCCTCGTAACGAAGCCCGCAGGACCCTGCGGATAGCAGGACGCCGGGAATAGCCGGAATATCGGGAAAGCCGGCGGGCGCCAGCGGCGAGATCTTTGCCATCTTATGTTTCGTTCCGTCAGTGGATATGCGGAAGACTTTAACGGATTAGGCGACCACGTGGAAATGCCACGCGCCGGTGGACCTCACCCCCGGCAAGTGCCCCCGGGAGTGAGTAAAAACCAGGCCTGTGTCGCAGTCTAGCGCGCAGGCGGTGCCGGCTGGATACGCTTCATGCGCGGGGCGGACCCATCAGCTTCGAAACGCTCGATCTTGGCTTTTTCGGTCAGACCTCTGACCAACTGCTCGGCAAATTCCTGGGATAGTTCCTGACTGAGACGATCCCGGCTTTCTTCAAAGCTCGGCGGCTTGGACTGGCGTTTGTCTTCCAGCTTGATGACGTGCCAGCCAAAGGGCGACTTCACGGCGGACCTGGTGAATTCGCCTTTCGCCAGGGCGAAAGCGGCTTCCTCGAACGGTGGAACCATCTGGCCCTTGCTGAAATAATTCAGATCACCGCCATTGGCCTTGGACGGACCAATCGATTTCTCGGCCGCCAGTTTCGCGAAATCCGCACCGCCGGTCAGTTCCTTGATAATGGCGTCGGCCTCAGCCTCGGTCTTCACAAGAATATGACGCGCCCGGATTTCCTCCTTGGTGGGGAAACTGCCGGATGTCTTGTCATAACGCGCCTGCAAGGCCTCGTCGGTGACCTTTTCGTCAATCGTCTTTTTGAGCAGCTCCTCTTCCAGCATGCGCTCCGCAATCAGAGCGACGCGCCGCTTGTATCCTTCTGTCTCGTGCAGCTTGTCGGCCCGCGCCTGCGCCGAGAGAACTTTCGTGCGAATCAGCTGATTGAGGATTGGCTGATAAAGCTGGTCCATCGGCAGTTTTCGATACTGTTCAGGCAACTGGCTGCGGGCGGCCTCAACGTCGGAGCGCAAAATTTTGACGCCGTTCACAGTGGCAACCACGGTATTGGCTGCAGTCGCGGTGTCAGTCTGGGCGGTCACCGGGGAGGCAAACATCATCGTCGCGGCACCTATAGCCGCGAGGCTCAATAATTTCATGGTAGCTTCCTTGTTCTTCGTGCGACCCGCATTTCTGACAAAGGCCGCACCTGTTCTATTTCGGGCATAATACCCGGTCCCGCACCGAATTCGCAGTAACGAACTGGAAATAACACGTTTTTCGCGGGAATCCAGCAATCTGTGTACCCTTTCGATTGACTTGAGCCCGGATGGTGCATATCTGTGCGGCAATTCCCATATATGATATTGTCCGCCCGCTTCACCCGCCGCCCCCGGCGGGTTCGTTGGACCAAGGAATCAGAATGTTACAGTCGATTGCGAAGCGTTTTTTTGGCAGCGCCAATGATCGGGAGGTCAAAAGACTCCAGGGCATGGTGGCTGAAATCAATGCGCTGGAACCGGATATCGAAAAACTGTCCGACGACCAGCTCCGCGCACGTACCGAAGATTTCCGGAAACGCTACACAAATGGCGAATCCCTGGACGATATGCTGATCGAAGCCTTTGCGACCGTCCGCGAAGGCGCGAAGCGTACACTCGGCCAGCGGCATTACGATGTTCAGATGCTGGGCGGTATGGTTCTGCATCAGGGCAAGATTTCCGAAATGCGCACCGGTGAAGGCAAGACGCTGGTCTCGACGCTCCCGGTCTACCTGAACGCCATCACCGGCAAGGGCGTCCATGTCGTCACCGTCAACGACTACCTCGCATCACGCGACGCCGACTGGATGGGCGCGGTATTCAAATTCCTCGGCCTGACCATCGGCTGCATCACCCACGGTCTCGACAATGCCGAACGCCAGGCGGCCTATGCCTGCGACATTACCTACGGGACCAATAACGAATTCGGTTTCGACTATCTGCGCGACAATATGAATTTCCGTATCGAGGAAATGGTCCAGCGCGAATTTCACTTCGCCATCGTCGATGAGGTCGATAACATCTTCATCGACGAGGCCCGGACACCGCTGATCATTTCCGGCCCGGCCGAAGATGCTGCCGATACTTACGCATCAATCAACCAGGTCATCCCAAAGCTGACCGAAGCTGACTTCGAGAAAGATGAAAAACAGCGGACAGTCGTTCTGACCGAAGTCGGCACCGAACGCGTCGAGGAAATCCTCGGCGAGATGGGCATGCTCGGCGGCGAAACACTCTACGATATAACCAACGTATCACTGGTGCATCACGTACAGCAGGCGCTGCGGGCCCATATGTTGTTCCAGCGCGACACGGATTATATCGTCAAAGACGACGGGATCATCATCATCGACGAATTTACCGGCCGCATGATGGAAGGAAGGCGTTTTTCAGAAGGCCTGCATCAGGCATTGGAAGCGAAAGAAGGCGTTACTGTCCAGAACGAGAATCAGACACTGGCGTCGATCACGTTCCAGAACTATTTCCGGCTTTACCCGAAACTTGCGGGCATGACAGGCACGGCCATGACCGAGGCAGGGGAATTCGCTGAAATTTATGGTCTGGAAGTCGTTGAAATTCCCACCAATGTCGACCAGGTCCGCATTGATGAGGACGACGAGGTCTACCGGACCACGGAAGAAAAATACCAGGCCATCATGGGCGAAATACGCGACGCCCAGAAAAAGGACCAACCGGTCCTGGTCGGCACCGTGTCGATCGAAAAATCGGAAATGCTCTCCGAGATTCTTAAAAAGAACAATATCGACCACCACGTACTGAATGCGCGCTTCCACGAACAGGAAGCCTTCATTATAGCGCAGGCTGGTCAGCCTCGTGCGGTTACAATCGCGACGAACATGGCCGGTCGCGGTACCGATATTCAGCTCGGCGGCAATGTCGACATGCAGATCGAACAACAGATCGCCGACCTACCGGAAGCGGAGCGCGAATCGAAACGCGCCGAACTGACGAAGAAAATCCAGGCTGAGGCCGCTGCCGCAAAGAAAATCGTCATGGAGGCCGGTGGGCTATACGTCATCGGTACGGAACGACACGAAGCGCGCCGCATCGACAACCAGTTACGCGGCCGCGCCGGACGCCAGGGCGATCCCGGCCGATCCAAGTTCTACCTGTCGCTTGAAGACGACCTGATGCGCATCTTCGGATCGGAACGCATCGATACAATGCTGCGCAAGCTGGGCCTCGAAGAAGGCGAAGCCATTATCCACCCATGGATTAACAAGGCGCTCGAAAAAGCCCAGAAAAAGGTCGAAGAGCGGAACTACGAAATCCGTAAAAACCTGCTGAAGTTCGACGACGTGATGAACGACCAGCGCAAGGTGATCTACGAACAGCGCAAGGAACTGATGGTCACCGAAGACGTATCGGAAACCGTCGTGGAAATGCGCGAACAGGCGATCGACGACATGGTTACGCGCTGCATCCCGGAAAAAGCTTATGCAGAACAGTGGGATACCGACACGCTTCAGGAAGAATCGGTTCGGATTCTCGGACTGGATCTCCCGGTCAAGGAATGGGCGGCCGAAGAAGGCATCGCCGATGAGGAAATACGCGAACGCCTGATGAAGGAATCTGCCAGCAAGATGGCGGCCAAAACGGCGAATTACGGCACCGAACTGATGCGCATGGCGGAAAAAAGCCTGCTACTGCAATTGCTCGACCAGGCATGGAAAGAGCACCTGCTGGCGCTCGACCACCTGCGCCAGGGTATCGGTTTGCGTGCATATGGGCAGAAAGACCCGTTGAACGAATACAAGCGTGAAGCCTTCGACATGTTCGAAGAAATGCTCAATAACCTGCGCGAAACCGTCACCTCGGTCATGTGCCACCTGGAACTGTCGGTCGATGCTGACGAACTGGCGGCGATGGAACAGGCGGAATACGCCAATCAGGAAATGCACGAGACGCGGTCGGACCCGGCCTTTGCAGATAACGCCGGCCAGGGCATGCACCCGGCAGCCGTCATGCAGCCGGCAGGCTCAAACGTGCTGTCAGCCGCGACCGATCCCGCAGATGCCCCCCCCGGATGGGTGCTCGATGAAGGTCTCGGCCGCTGGGTCGATCCCGGTGCCCCGGAGACCTGGGGCAAGGTGCCACGCAATGCGGCCTGTCCCTGCGGAACGGGCAAAAAGTTCAAACACTGCCACGGCAAGGTCTGAGCCACCGAGGCCGGGGCTCCGTCGATATATAATTTCGGGCTGCGCTCCGGTACCTAGAGGCCTGTCGTGTCACCCATTTTAAGGAATTTGTCGCGCCGTTGCTGACGAAGCGCAGCGCCATCGAGTCCCTTAAGGCCGGCGAGGCTGTTCCGGATAGCCTGACCTGCTGCCGCAATCGCAGCCTCGCCGTCACGATGGGCGGCGCCAAGCGGTTCCGGAATAACTTCATCGATCACACCGAGAGCCAGCAAGTCCTGCGCTGTCAGTTTCAGCGCATTTGCCGCATCGGTCGCATGACCGCCGTCACGCCACAGAATAGACGCACAGCCTTCCGGCGAGATGACCGAATACACGGAATGTTCGAGCATCAGGACGCGGTTCGCCGCGGCGATCGCAATGGCCCCGCCCGAACCGCCTTCGCCGATCACAAGGCTGACGATCGGTACAGTCAATTCGAGACAGACTTCGATGGATCGGGCAATTGCCTGAGCCTGGCCGCGCTCTTCCGCCCCGATGCCGGGATAAGCGCCGGCAGTATCGACAAATGTGATTACCGGCAGGCCGAAGCGGTCCGCCAGATGCATCAGGCGCTGTGCCTTGCGATACCCTTCGGGCCGGGCCATGCCGAAATTATGCTTCACGCGGGATTCGGTATCGTGGCCTTTTTCCTGCCCGATAACGACGACGGACTGGCCTTCGAACCGGCCGAGGCCGCCGATAATGGCGTTGTCTTCCGCATAACCGCGATCACCGGCAAGGGGGGTAAACTCGGTTATCAATCCCCTCACATAATCGAGGCAATGGGGACGCCCCGGATGACGGGCGACCTGAACCTTCTGCCACGGGGACAGTTTTGAATAGGTCTGGTCGAGCTGGCGGTCGACCCGGGTCTGCAGCCGTTCCACCTCATCAACGATGCTGATCTCACCATCGTCGCTGAGATGGCGAAGTTCTTCGATCTTGCCCTCGAGCTCAGCGATCGGTTTTTCGAAATCGAGGAAAGCGTGTACGCGTGTTTCAGCCATTTTCAGATCCGTATACCTGACAGAGGATGCACATCCTGTACCAGCGATTTGAGGCGCTGGTCCAGCACATGCGTATAAATTTGTGTGGTCGAAATATCCGAATGCCCAAGCATCTGCTGCACGCTTCTCAAATCAGCGCCGTTGGCAAGCAGATGCGTGGCGAAAGCATGGCGGAGAACATGCGGTGAAACCTTTGTCGGGTCCAGCCCGGCGGCGAGAGCAATTTCTCGCAGTTGTTTCGCGAAACCGTCCCGCGTGACGTGTCCCTCAGCGGCGCGAGACGGGAACAACCACGGCACAGTTCTGCTCTTTTTACCCAGAAGGGCCGCGCGCAGCGGCAGCCAGTTTTCGATAGCCCGAAGGGCCTCTTCGCCCAGAGGCACAAGGCGTTCCTTGCCGCCCTTGCCGCGCACCGTGACGATCCGGCCGTCCCGCGACAGAGACGACAGGCGCAGACCAACCAGTTCCGAGACACGCAGCCCCGTTGCGTAGAGTATTTCAAGCAGCGCGCTCATCCGGGCACCACGCCAGCCCTCGACTTCGGCCGCCGCTGCCAGCAACGCCCCGACTTCCTCGAACTGCAGAACCTTCGGCAGCGGCCGGCCCAAACGCGGCGCATCAACGGTCGAAGTGGGATCGTCCGCACGGTAACCTTCCAGCAACAGGAAACCATGGAACTGGCGAACGGCCGACAGTTTGCGCGCCTGTGTACGGGCGGCAAGACCGTCCGCGGCAAGATCGGCCAGAAAACCGCGCACCGTTTCCGGGCTCGCCGTTTCTCCGTCCTGTCCGGCATTGCCGACAAATTCCAGGTAGCGGCTCAGGTCGCGATGATAGGCATCATAGGTATTTTTCGATGCGCCGCGTTCAGCGACCATCATTTCGAGAAAGGCGCCGAGATGACGGAATTCCTTCGTCGTTGTCAAAGTCCCGCTGCCATCGCCGTTTCGACAGCAAGCCTGCGTGCCTCGGATACCAGCCCAACCCGGCGCAATGCGACAATTATACGGGCGGCATCGGCGAGGCTGAGGCCTCCGTTTTCCCTGTCGCCGACATCTCCCGCACCGACGGTCGCGAGCAACACGGTCTCGCCAAGCCGGGCGCCGCTCGACGCCGTCTCAAGACTATGCGTCCAGACCGGGTTCAGGCCGCTTTGACCTTCACCGGCGAAAGGACGGTCGAGCAATGATTGCCACAAATCGGCAGGAACAGTTCTGCCCGTCGCTTCCAGCAGGGTATAGAAAGCCGCGGCCTGACGGGGAAATGCCTGTGCGTCCACCTGACGGCGAGCCTCAAACCATTTGCGAACCCGTGCGGCATCTATAGGGACGACATTTTCCTGAACGGCAGAAACGCCAACGTCGCCCCCCTCGCCGCGATTTTCTCCGTCACCGGATTCGCGGTCGGCGGACAGGCTGTCCGCAAGAACGGCGAGCGGCCAGAGCGCGGCCTCAGCATCACGCGCCTCCTCGATACGTTCACGATCGGCCGCGGCTATTGCATACCAGCCAAGCGCCCGATCTGTCCGCCCCGCCGCGAACAGCACCCGCGCCGCGTCCCTGGCAAACCATAATAATTCCGCCGCAGGCTCAATTTCCGCAATAACAGGGATGCTGGTGCCTGAGATCTCCGCATAGCCGTCGCGTTCCCGACCAAGCTGCCAAGCGCGACGCAACACTTCAGCCTTCGCCAGGGCCACCGGCTGAGACGCCGCTGCACGTATCAGCAATGCGCGGGTCCGCGGTGTCCAGCTTTCCTCCGCGGCCGAAATAGGACCGGACAATTCCGCCTTGCTGAACGGGATGCTCGAATACAGGCGCAAAATCTCTTCATCATCGAGCGCACCGATCCGATGCGCCTTTTCCGCCGCGATCAGACGAACGTCCAGCGTCGCGTTGGGGGAAAGCGAAACCGCACGCAGAACGGCCGCCCGGGCAGTCTGCACGATCTCCGATGGAAACCGGAACCCCGCAGCCCGCATCATCGACAGGTGCAGCGCTGAGGGCGCGGTTAATGCCGGGTTTTCGACCCCGGTGACGTCCGCGAGGGCGTCGATGGCAGCGAAGAATACTTTTTCAATTTCGTTTTCACGTTCACGCAGCAGGTCGGCGATCAGCGACGCACGGGCGTGCTCGCCCGAAAGCGCAAGACAGAAAGCCTGCGCCTGAGACCAGTACAGGCCGGAATAACCGCGGATCGCACGCCGCACCGCCTTGCAGGCATCTGCATTATTATTATCGAAAAACAGCGCTTCGATCCTGGTACGCGCGAGTGATTCATCACGGCGCTCATCCGGCGTAATTTTCAGGAGCGCCAGCGCATTGCCGATATCACCCATGGCGAGCAGACGGTCGATCCGCAATGCAACGAAACTGGCATCCAGCGGTTTGCCGGCCGGCACGCTCGCCTGGGACACGAGCAGTTGCCGGGCCATCCCGCGCAGCGTGGACGAAGACAGACCCGCCGGCATCCGCGGCATCAATGCACTGACAACGGACCACTCTGCACCCTGCCAGAGATTCAGCGGGAAGGCGCCCTGGTCAACACCAATCAATCCGATCGCATCAGGGTCGACGGTCTCCAGCCGGTTAACCGTGATCCCGGAAGCGTCAAGCGGACGCGGCGCCACGGTGACCCCGGGAGGGGGCTGAACGGAGGGGACAGATTCTTTTGGCGGCGTCACGCCCTGCGCCGTCCCACCCTGAGCCGCCCCACCTTGGACCGACCCGGGCAGTTCATCGGTCGACGACGGTGAGGCTATAACAGGAGTCGGGCGGCGCAACTGAAGCTGAGCCGACGCGATGGAGGGTATAAACACGGCAAGAGCGCACAACCCGGCGATCGCTGGAACTGTCGCGGTGTATATCGCGGCAACTGCCGCCATCGACCAGGTGCGGGGCGGGGCTTTTCCGGCGGCGCCGGAAAGCGCCTTATCCCTAGCGCGGGAAGCGGTCATTCGGAATGGTTCTTTCGATTTCCGTCGCCGGTACGGGTATTTCCCACGTTGCGAGAAACAATCCGCCGCCGACAAGGACAATCAGAGCGCCAATAATGATGATGGATGCTAGTTTTTTCATTCAGGCGCGACCCTGTCCCGTTTTGTGATTCGCCGCCAGTCCCAATCGCCGAAAACCGGCCCATCGGGGTAAGCCACACAACTGGCGACACGAACGATATTTCGTCGTATATTCAGGAGGTAATGGATATTTGTGGCAATTTCGGGGCAGTCTATCGGCTGTCGGAAAAGCTTTCAACGTCGGTTTCGGCACTCCCGTTCGGCAAGCGCGGGACGAGAGCCCGTTTTATCGTTCCAGCGGCGAATTCCGTTGTCCCTTTCCGGCCCTGATGTGATGTCTGCACAAAGCAAATTGAAAAAAGACTCTGCGAAAACCGTTCCTGTGGAAAAATCCATCGTTCTTGTCGGACTGATGGGGGCGGGCAAGACCTGTATCGGCACCCGGCTTGCAAAGAAACTGGGTATGGGTTTCGTGGATGCAGACGACGAAATAGAAACCGCGGCGGACTGCACGATTGAAGAAATCTTTAACCAGTACGGCGAACAGGCCTTCCGCGACGGAGAACGTCGCGTGATTGCGCGCCTGCTCGAAGGAGAACCGCGCGTGGTGGCCACCGGCGGCGGCGCATTCGCCAGCCCGGAGACCCGGGAAAATGTTCGGCGGCTGGGCATATCGATCTGGCTGAAGGCAGATATCGACATTTTGCTGCAAAGGGTATCCCGTCGGAATAACCGACCGCTGCTCAAGAACGGCAACAAACGGGAAATCCTGGAACGACTAATCGATGAAAGATACCCCGCCTATGGCGAAGCCGACCTTACCGTCGAGTCCGGCAGTGAATCACCCGACATCACGGTCGCAAAAGTGATCGACGCCCTGAAGACCATTGATGACCCGCGCCAGGCAGAGGCCGCCGCAGAATGACCGGATCGCAAGACAGCCTGCGGCTCGACCTCGGCGAACGCTCATATGATATCGCCGTCGGCACCGGCGTTCTGGAGATAGCAGGCCCGGCGATTCGGGCAGCAACGGGAACCGGAAAATGCTGGATTGTGACAGACGAGACCGTTGCAGCCACCTATCTTGCGCCCCTCGAAAAATCACTGCAGGCCGCGGGACTTAACGCACAGACCATTGTGCTGCCGCCGGGTGAAGGCTCTAAAAGCTTCGCGACCGTCGAAAAAGTCGTCAACACGGTACTCGACGGATCACCGGAACGGTCGTCGACGCTGATCGCCCTTGGCGGCGGCGTTATCGGCGACCTCACCGGCTTTGCGGCGAGCATCATTCTGCGCGGCATAAATTTCGTTCAGATTCCGACCACCCTGCTCGCTCAGGTGGACAGCTCGGTTGGCGGCAAAACCGGCATCAATACGCGCCATGGCAAGAACCTGGCGGGTGCTTTCTACCAGCCCAAACTGGTCATCGCTGATACGGGTGTGCTCGACACATTACCGCGCCGGGAATTACTGGCAGGCTACGCGGAGGTCATTAAATACGGCCTGATCCGCGACCCCGGGTTTTTCGGCTGGCTGGAGCAGAATGGCACAGCGGTACTCGACGGCGATGGAGATGCGCGCGCCTATGCGGTCCGTGCCAGCTGCGCTGCCAAGGCCGCAGTCGTTGCAGAAGATGAACGTGAAAACGGCGTTCGGGCATTGCTTAACTTCGGCCACACTTTCGGTCACGCCCTGGAAGCGGAAACAGGTTTCGGTGCAGAGCTGCTCCACGGGGAAGCCGTGGCGATCGGCATGATCATGGCCCTCGAACTTTCCGCGATGCTGGATCTATGTCCGGCGGCGGATGTTGAGCGCGTGCGCCGGCACTATACAGCGACCGGTCTGCCGATGACCGTCCCCACCGCGCAGAATCGCCGATGGGATCCCGCCACGCTGATCCGTCACATGGGCCATGACAAAAAAGTCCAGGACGGCAAGGTGACGTTTATTCTCGCCCGCGGCATCGGTGACGCCTTTGTCGCACGAGACGTCAATCTGGATGATGTCGAGCGCCTGCTCGATCAGGCGGTGGCAGCATGATGCCGATTATTCCGTTTTTGCTCTCTCAGACGACACCCCTGCAACCTCACAAATAAACGGAGCGGACTCTCCCCCCTGATGGAAATCGCAACCCTTGCTACGATCGGCGGCATCGCCGTCCTTCTTGTTCTATCCGCTTTCTTTTCCAGTTCGGAAACAGCGCTGACAGCAGCATCCCGGCCGCGGATGCATCTGCTTGAAGCCAAGGGCGACAAGCGGGCCAAGCTGGTCAACCGACTGCGCAGCGATCAGGACAACATGATCGGCACGATCCTGCTCGGTAACAATCTGGTCAATATTCTCGCCTCGGCATTGGCGACCAGTGTGCTCATCAGTCTGTTTGGTGAAACCGGCGTGGTCTACGCGACCATCGGCATGACGCTGTTGGTGCTCATATTCGGTGAAATTCTGCCCAAGACATATGCGTTCCGGCATTCCGACAAGCTTGCGCTGACCATCGCGCCGACATTCCTGTTACTGGTACGCCTGCTGGGCCCGGTGATGTCGGCAATTCAATATCTCATCCGAGGCGTACAGCGCGTATTCGGCGTCAAAATCGACAGCACCCAGGAATGGAACGCCACGGTCGAAGAACTTCGTGGCGCAATTGAAATGCATCGGGGCCGCGGTGCGATGGCCCGGCACGAACGCGCGATGCTGCACAGCATCCTCGACCTCGCGGATGTCGATGTCGAAATGGTCATGCATCACCGGCGCGACATCTTCATGATCGATTCAGCGCTGCCCACCAGCAAGATTGTCGAGGAAGCGCTGGAGAGCCCGTTTACCCGTATTCCGCTGTGGCGCGATACGCCGGACAACATCATCGGCGTCATGCACGCGAAAGCGATGCTGCGCGAAGTCCATGCCCATACCGGTGACCTGGATGCGCTGGACCTCGACAAAATAGCCACGCCCCCCTGGTTCATTCCGGAATCCACGACCCTGCTGGATCAACTTCACGCCTTCCGCCGCCGGAGAGAGCACTTTGCACTTGTCGTCGACGAATACGGTGCCCTGATGGGGGTTGTCACGCTGGAAGATATTCTGGAAGAAATCGTCGGCGATATTTCCGACGAACATGACGTCGTCCCAATCGGTGTCCGTCCGCAACGCGATGGTTCCTACCTGATTGCCGGTGGCGTGACAGTGCGTGACCTGAACCGCCGTTTCGGATGGGACCTGCCCGACCAGGAAGCCGCCACGATTGCCGGCCTGGTTATCCACGAATCAAAAGTCATCCCGCAGGTCGGCCAGATATTCCATTTTCACGGCTTCCGGTTCCAGATCGCGCGGCGACAGCGCAACCGGATCACGTCGGTGCGGATGACAAAGATCGACGGCATCACCGAAGACACCGCAGAATAAGCGATCCGCGCCAGCCACGTCTGGAACGACCCGGCCGGAAACCGGAACAGTAAGCACTGAAAGGAGCGGACATGCCGCTAAGCGAAGTCACCGTCGAACGGGACCCGATACACACCCGCGCCATTGAATGCCGCAGTTACCGTCGCGCCGACGGATTGTGGGATATCGAAGGGCACCTCACCGATATCAAGGCCTATCCGTTTCTGAACAGCTTTCGCGGCGAGGTCGTGCCGGGCGAACCCCTGCACGACATGTGGATACGTTTAACAGTCGACGGGGAATTCATCATACAGAAAGTCGAACCCGTCGGTTCCAGCCGGCCCCGATTTTTAATCCCTTGAGCTTCTGAAACGACGGCAGGATAGCCGGGCACAATGCGTAAGGGCCGGCATCGGTGACGGCCTC
>CAJQLI010000127.1 GCA_905479125.1 uncultured Alphaproteobacteria bacterium
CAAGGAACAACGCACCGTAATTGGTCATATGTTCGAGGAAATAGCGCGGATTCTCGGTCAGTATTTCGACATGTTCGGCAGCCTGCTTGTCCGCTTCGACCACCGCTTCGTCCAGATCATCGACCAGGATAATTTCGCCGTAATCGCGCCATGCAGCACCAGCGACATCCGCCGTCGGCAGACGTGTCAGCTGGTTGTCGATCTCGGTCTGCAGGTCGTCAGCCAATTTCTGCGAGGTCGTGATCAGGATCGCCGGTGAGGTCGGACCATGTTCAGCCTGCCCCAACAGGTCGGTCGCGATGATCTCGACGTCGGATGTCTCATCCGCAACCACCAGGATTTCGGTCGGACCGGCGAAAAGATCGATACCGACACGGCCATAGAGCTGGCGCTTGGCCTCGGCGACGAAGGCATTGCCGGGGCCCACCAGCATGTCGACGGACGCGATCGTCTCGGTGCCCAGCGCCATCGCGCCGACTGCCTGAATGCCACCCATCACGTAGATTTCGTCGGCGCCGCCAAGATGCATGGCGGCAACGGTTTCCGCATGGGGCTTGCCGTCTGTCGGCGGCGTGCAGGCAATGATGCGTTTCACGCCAGCGACCTTCGCGGTCACCACGCTCATATGCGCCGACGCCACCATCGGGTAACGACCGCCCGGCACGTAGCAGCCGACGGAATTCACCGGGATATTCTTGTGGCCCAGGATCACGCCCGGGATGGTTTCTACCTCGACATCCTTGATCGCCCCGCGCTGGATCTGCGCAAAATTGCGCACCTGCGCCTGGGCGAACTTTATGTCGTCTATGGTTTCGGCCGGGACGCTGGCGACGAGGTCGGCGATTGCCGCATCAGATAGCCGGAAGCTCTCGGGCGACCATTTGTCGAATTTCTCCGACAATTCGCGCACGGCGGCATCACCGCGTGTTTCAATATCGGCAAGGATGTCTTCTACCGTGTGGCGGACATTCGCGTCATATTCGCGCGTCTCGGCTTCACCGGTGCGTTCTTTGAGATGTTTGGCCATGATCTTTCCTGATTGGTCTGAGACGGAAAGCCCCTCTCTCCTTTCGGAAAGAGGGGCATCCAGCGTATCGCTTACGCGCCTACTTGATGGCGATCGGGTTGATCGGCGAACCGACACCGCCGGTGACCGGCAGCGGCGGGGCGCAGAAGAAGAATTCCCACACGCCGTCTTTTTCGCAATCGTCGGACAGCTCGCCCATGACGAAAATCTCGCCCATGGTGATGCCGATCATCGGGATCACGACCCAGTGCCACGGCTGCTGTGCGTCCGTCGTTTCGTTCGGGCGCACTTCGCAGCCCCACGTATCGCAGCAGATCGCGGCGACTTCCTTTTCATGCAGCCATTCAGCGGTATCGAAAGACAGGCCCGGCGCATCGCCACCGGCATACCCGCCCCAACCGTCTTTCAGGCGTTCCTCCATCATGCCGGTACGGACCAGCAGGAAATCACCCTTTTTGACTTCAACGCCCTGCGCTTCGGCACAGGCATCAAGATCGGTCTTGGAAATCGCGTCACCTTCGGACAGCGCATCGACGCCAACATGCTTGGCAATATCGAGCAGCACACCACGGCCGACCATCTTGTCTTTGACCTTTTCGATACCGTTCTTCTTGGCGCCGGTAGAATCAACAAGGGCAGCGTCATAACCGTTCCACATCTTGTCGTCATAGAAGATATGGCCGAGCGCATCCCACTGGGTGCCGCATTGCAGGGGCAGGGAGACCATATCGTCGGCGTAGCGGATGCCGCCTTCATCCTGGTTACCTGAAATTGCGTCCGTGCCGGTCGCCAGCATGGTGTGGATCGGGTTGAAGCGGTTGCCCCACAGCCCGGATTGCGGACCCTGGTTGTCGAAGTTCAGGCCAAGCGAGAACGTCTTGCCCTTTTTGATCAGACCGGCGGCGGCGATAATTTCCTCCGCGCCGATGTAATTCAGTGTGCCTGCTTCATCTTCCGGGCCCCATTTGCCCCAGTTTTTGCACTTTTCCGCCGTCTCGCGGAGGATACCCATATCGAGCTTGCCGTCAGTATTCTTGTGGACCATCGATTTTCTTCCCTATTTTGCGTGTTCTGTTGGCACCACTCTAGCCCGGAACAGGTGCAGTCCGTAAGCTGGCGGTTTATTTATCGTCCGATAAGTAACAGACGCAATTTGGCCGATGGCCGTCCCTTGTGTCAATCTGGACATATCGGATTTAGCCATGCACGCGACGCAGGAGAACAAAAAGAATGAACGACACCATTACAACCGAAGCCCCGCTTAAAACCCCTGACATGCGACTGGATGGTCTGGTCGCGGTCGTCACCGGTGCCGGGCGCGGCCTCGGGCGGGCCTGTGCCTGTGCCGTCGCGGGCGCGGGCGCCGAGACCGTCCTCGTCAGCCGGACCGCCAGCGACCTCGACTCCGTTGCCGCCGAGATCGAAGCCGCCGGCGGCGCCGCGCGCAAACTGATCTGCGATGTCAGCGACCTGGACGAAATCACCGCCAGGATCGGCGGGCTCGACCGCATCGATATCCTGATCAATAACGCGGGCACAAATGCGCCCGAACCCTTTGTCGACGTATCGGAATCCAATTTCGACAAGGTGATGGACCTGAACGTCAAATCCGCCTTCTTCGTCGCACAGGTCGTTTCCCGCAAGATGATCGAACAGGGCGACGGCGGCTCCATCATTCACATGTCATCGCAGATGGGCCATGTCGGCTCGCCGACGCGCACGGTCTATTGCACGTCGAAGCACGCCATCGAAGGCCTGAACAAGGCGATGGCGGTAGAACTCGCCCCCCACAACATCCGCGTCAACGCGATCGGTCCGACCTACATCATCACCGCAATGACCGCCCCCAATTTCGACAATCCCGAATTCCGCGCCGATGCGCTCAGCCGCATCCCGCTCGGGCGGGTCGGACAGCTCGAAGACATCATGGGATCGATCGTGTTCCTGGCGTCGCCCGCCTCGGCGCTGATCACCGGCGCCAGTCTGGTGGTCGATGGCGGCTGGACGGCGCAGTAGTAAGCGCCCTAGCGAAACACCACTGTCTTCGCGCCGTTCAACAGCACCCGGCGCTCCAGCACGTAGCGCACGGCGCGCGCGAGTGCGACGCTTTCGAGGTCGCGGCCGATGGCGACCATGTCGCCCGGCATGGTCGTGTGGTCGACGCGTTCGACCTCCTGTTCGATGATCGGGCCTTCATCGAGGTCGGCAGTCACGAAATGCGCCGTCGCCCCGATCAGTTTCACGCCGCGGGCAAACGCCTGATGATAAGGCTTGGCGCCCTTGAATCCCGGCAGGAAGGAATGGTGGATATTGATCGCTCGTTTATCCAGTTTGCGGCAGAGATCATCCGACAGGACCTGCATGTAGCGTGCCAGCACCACGAGGTCGGTGCCCGTATCCTCGACCAGTTTGAATAAGGCAGCCTCGGCATCGGGCTTTGTGTCCTTCGTCACCGGGATGTGGTGATACGGAATACCCGCCGCATCGGCCAGCGGCTTTGCGTCGGGGTGGTTGGACACGATGGCCGTCACCTGCATCGGCAATGC